>JALUTW010000362.1 GCA_027021685.1 Chromatiales bacterium
CTTGGCCTGCCAGCCCCCCCACTCCGCGCCATGCACCAGCCAGGTCTCGCGGGTGGCAAAGCTGCCGGCGGCGGCCCCGGCCTCGGTCCCGAACACGGTGCCCGGCGCCCGGGTGACGATATTGATCACGCCGGCATAGGCATCCGCGCCGTAGAGGGCCGAGCCGGGGCCGCGGATGATCTCGATGCGCTCGATGTCCTCCACCGGCATGCCGCCCCAGACCTGGCCGCGGTTGCCGACGAACACGTTGGTCACCGGGATACCATTGATCAGGAGCAGCACTTGGCTGTTGAACGACCCGTAGATGCCCCGGATAAGATAGAGGGGGTTGTCACCGATGGTGGAACGCGAGACATGGACCCCGGGCACCGCCTCCAGCACCTGGTCCAGGTCGCGTGCCCCCATGTCGAGGATGTCCTGCCGGGTGATGACACTGGCCACCGCCGGCGCCCGGCTCACGGGCAGGGTGCGGCCGGTGGCGATGCTCACCAGCTCGTCGCTGCCATAGAGCTGCACCAGGTCTTCTTCCGGCGGCGCCGCCACGGCGAATCCGGCGACCAGGAGGAGAACGATGGCGCATGCCGACATGCGGATGATCATGGCGGGTTTCCTTGTGTTCTGGTGTGGGGGCCTTGTTCCTCGGGGCCTTATCGGCAGCCGCACGGCCGCCTTGAACCCCTTCGGCCGTGAGATCCGGCCGGGCTACCAGCTCCGCGGAGGAGGACCCTCGTACTCGATACGTGCGCAGTCGAAAGGAAAGAACGCCTGCTCCGGGTGAGCGGCCGCGTCCACGTAGCAGGCCACGATACCGGCACCAAATCCAAACGCGAGATAGGCCTGGTACTCCGGGGGCGTCAGGCCCTGGTCTGCCGCCAGGGCCGCGGCCAGGCCGGTGATGTTCATCTTCATGCGCCGGCGGCGGAGCAGGCGCTCCACCTCGAAGGCCAGGGCCAGGTGCGGCCCGTCCGCAAGCCCCAGCTCCCGGGCCAGCCTGAGCACGGGTCCGTTACGTTCGTCGTCGGCCACGATGGGCCGGCCGTAGCCGGGCACGTGGCGGCGGCGGCGCAGCTCCTCGTTCACCTCGGCCTCCAGGTTCGCGGCCAGGCGCGCCCGGCGGATGAAGCTGATGGCCCCGTGGTTGGCCTGGCCGCCGTAGATGCGGGCCTCGGTCACCGCGGTGGCGGCCCCCGCGGCCAGGGCGGCGGTGGTGCGGGCGCTGCCGCCCAGGGCCGCCACCCGGTTGTTCCACAGCCGTGGATCGGGATAGCTGATGGAAAAGGTCCAGATCTGCTCGAACAGCTTCACCTGCTCCGGGGTGAAGCGCCGGCCGGTGATGCCGTAGAGCAGCAGTTCCATCCAGGGCAGGGGCGCGAGGTCGTTGAGCAGGTCGCGGCCGCGGAACACCACCCGCTCCCCGGCGAACCAGGCCCCCAGATCCGTCTCCCAGCGCCCAGCGGCGTCGGCCAGGGGCTGCCAGCGCGGGTTCATGGCGCCGGTTCCGCTGCCGCCTCCCGCGCCGGTGCGGGCACCGGGCCCGGATCGTCGGTGAGCACCAGGCCGTCGCGGAAGAAGGGATACTTGCGCCAGCCGTAGCCGCGCTGCTCCAGGGCGTGCACCGCCGCCCCCGGCAGGCGCAGCAGCAGAAACAGCATCTCC
>JALUTW010000363.1 GCA_027021685.1 Chromatiales bacterium
AGGTGCAGCTCAACGTCCCGGACTTGCCAAGGGCTCTCAATGCCCAGTATCTGGGCGTAAAGGTCTCGATCTTTCATGGCAGGTACCCTAAGCTACCCACACAAATTGGGGAAGACCCTGAAACAAAATCGACGCCGGTGAAATTCCGGCACGCTGCCACGCGGTGGGCGCCGTGCAGGGTGTGCTGCCGTCAGCTGCTGGGTGCTGGCGGCTGGCCGCTGGGGCGGCTATGGCGCAAAACCGATTTCCGTCTCTCCGTATTCGGAGGGCAGAAGGCGGAGGACAGAGGACAGATGAGGCGGCCCCGGCACAAAAAACTTCCGCCTCCGCGTTCTCTGCGCCTTTGCGTCTCTGCGTTTACATCACGGAGGGGAAATCTTCTTCGTGGCCGAGGAGCGCTCCTGCACCCGTTCTGACCTCTGTCATCTGTCCTCTGGATAGCGGCACCAGGGGAAAGGGGGCATTGAAGGCCACGGCGCCCAGGCCCGAGATCCAGCGCTCGGCGTGGCTCACCGGCCGGGTCTCGATGCCGAGCCACCGTACCAGCCGGGTGCGCATCACCGGCCTCCGCTCAGTCGGTCCCGAATACGGCCGCGGCGTCGAACACCGGGCCGTCCACGCACACCCGCTTCATGGCCGGTCCGTCGGGGGTCCGCACGCGCACGGTGCAGCCGGCGCAACCACCCACGGCGCAGGCCATGAACTCCTCCAGCGACACCTGGCACGGCAGGCCGAACTCCCCGGCCAGCAGTGCCACCGCCTCCAGCATGGGATGGGGCCCGCAGGCGTACACTGCCACCTGGGCGCGGGCGTGCTCCGGCAGGGCCTCCAGCCACAGCCGCGCCAGGCCGGTGACGTAGCCCTCGAAGCAGCCGGCGTAGCCCTGCAGGCTGGCCAGGCGGCTGGCCACGCCCCAGTCCTCCAGCAGGGGCATGGCCCCGATGACGCCCTCGGGCATGCCCGGCACCTGGAAGGCGGAGGGGCGGGCGCGGAACGGGAACGGCACCTCGGAGCCGAGCACCGCAAAGGGGGCGTAACCGCCGGCCCGGCGCATGGCGTCGGCGAGGAAGACCATGGGCGGGATGCCCACGCCGCCGCCCACCAGCAGCGGCTGGCGCCGGTCCGCCAGCAGGGTGAACGGGCGGCCGATGGGGCCCATGAGGTTGATGCGCTCGCCCGGCACCCGCCGGGCCAGCAGCCGGGTGCCCTCGCCCACCACCTTGTACAGGAACTCCACCCAGCCCTTGCGGGCGTCGGTGCGCATGATGGACAGGGGCCGGCGCATGGGCAGCAGGGGATGGCAGCGGATGTGGGCGAACTGGCCCGGCTGCGCATGGTGCGCGGTCTCCGGCGCCTGCACCCGCAGGATGTGCTGGTCGCCTTCCAGGTGATGGTGGGAGAGGACCTCGGCCTCTTCCACGAAGATGGTCTCGCGGTGGGCGCGGTCGAGGCCGGCGGTCACGGCGGGTCCTCCCGCTGGAACACCACGCGCCCGCCCACCAGGGTATGGGTCACCTGCCCTTCCAGCTCCCAGCCGGTGAAGGGCGTGTTGCGCCCGCGCGAGACCAGGCGGTCCGGCTCCACCGTCCAGTGGGCGTGGGGGTCGAAGATGCACACGTCCGCCGCCGCCCCGGGCGAGAGGGTGCCGGCGGCCAGGCCCAGCACCCGTGCCGGCTCGCAGGTGAGGCGGGCGATGACGGCGGCGAGATCCAGCGGCTCGTCGCCCCCGGTCAGGCGCAGGGCCAGGGGCAGCAGGGTCTCGAGGGCGGAGATCCCGGGCTCGGTTTCGCAGAAGGGCGCGAGCTTGGCGTCGGAGTCATGGGGCTGGTGGTCGGAGCAGATGGCGGTGACGGTGCCGCGCACCAGCCCGGCGCGCAGGCCTTCGAGGTCGCGCCGGGTGCGCAGGGGCGGGCGCAGGTGGCAGTTGTTGTCGAAGAAACCGATGTCCATCTCGGTGAGATGGAGCTGGTGGGCGGCCACGTCGGCGGTCACCGGCATGCCGTCGTACTGGGCCCGGGCCAGCAGGTTCACCGAGCGCGCCGCGGACAGGCGGCAGAAGTGGACCCGTGCCGGCACCTGCTCCAGCAGCATGAGGATCTGGGCCACCGCCACGGTCTCGGCCGAGGCCGGAATGCCGGGCAGGCCCAGCCGGGTGGCCACCACGCCCTCGTGGACGCAGCCTTCCTGGGCCAGGTGCGGGTCCTCCGGGTGGACGAACACGGTGAGGTCGTGGGAGGCGGCGTACTCCAGCGCGCGGCGCAGGACCAGGGTGTCGTGCACCGGGCGCAGGGCGTTGCTTACGCCCACGCAGCCGGCGCGCTTGAGCTCGGCCATCTCCGCCAGCTGGGTGCCCTCCAGGCCCACGGTGAGCGCGCCCAGGGTGACCACCCGGGCGGCGCCGGCGGCCTCGGCCCGCTGGTGGATGAGTTCCACCACCGCGGCGGTGTCCACCACCGGGTGGGTGTCGGGCGGCATGCACAGGGTGGTGATGCCGCCGGCCGCCGCCGCGGCGCACTCGGAGGCAATGGTGGCCTTGTGCTCCTGGCCCGGCTCGCGCAGGCGCGCGGCCAGGTCCACCAGCCCCGGCGCCACCACGCGGCCGCTGGCGTCGAGGGTCTGCTCGGGGCGGAAGCCGTCGGGGGGCGCGGGCCCCACGGCCACGATGCGCCCGTCGGCGATGAAGACGTCGGCCGGCCCGTCGAGGCCGTTGGCCGGGTCCACCACGCGGCCGCCGGTGATGGCCAGGGTGCTCATGCCTCGCCCCCGGCCCGGCCCAGGGTCATGGCCATGATGGCCATGCGCACGGCGATGCCGTTGGTCACCTGCTCCAGGATCACCGACTGCGGGCCGTCGGCCACCGCCGAGTCCATCTCCACCCCGCGGTTGATGGGACCGGGGTGCATGACGATGGCGTCGGGCCTGGCGCGGGCCAGCTTCTCCGGGGTCAGCCCGTAGCACTGGAAGTACTCGTGCTCGCTGGGCAGCAGGGCCCGGCTCATGCGCTCGCGCTGCAGGCGCAGCATGATGACCACGTCCACCCCGTCCAGGCCCTCGGCCAGGTCGTGGTAGACGTGCACGCCCAGCTGCGGGGCCTCCACCGGGATCAGGGTCTCCGGGCCCACCACCCGCACGTCGGGCACGCCGAGGATGTTGAGGGCGTGGATCTGCGAGCGCGCCACGCGCGAGTGCATGATGTCGCCGACGATGGCCACCGACAGGCGGGTGAAGTCGCCCTTGTGGCGGCGGATGGTGAACATGTCCAGCATGGCCTGGGTGGGGTGGGCGTGGCTGCCGTCGCCGCCGTTGATGACGGACACGTGCGGGGCCACGTGGCGGGCGATGAAGTGGGCCGCCCCCGGGCTGGCGTGGCGCACCACGAACATGTCGCAGTGCATGGCCTCCAGGTTGCGCAGCATGTCCAGCAGGCTCTCGCCCTTGGCGGTGGACGAGGCGCTGATGTTGATGTTGAGCACGTCGGCCGACAGCCGCTTGGCCGCCAGCTCGAAGGTGGTGCGGGTGCGGGTGCTCACCTCGAAGAACAGGTTGATGATGGTGCGCCCGCGCAGCAGCGGGACCTTCTTCACCGGCTGGTGGCCGACGGTGGTGAAGTTCTCGGCGTAGTCCAGGATCTCGGTGAGGATCTCGCGGCTCAGCCCCTCGATGGTGAGGAAGTGCCGCAACCGGCCCTGGTCGTCGAGCTGGATGTCGCGCGCGCTCATCCCGGCTGGATCACCAGCTGCAGGGGGTCGGGGCCGGTGAGCTTGACGTGCTCGCCGGGGGCCAGCGCCAGCTCGGTGGCGGAGACGTCGGCGCAGATGGGCAGCTCGCGGCCCGGGCGCGTCACCAGCACCGCCAGCTTCACGCTGGCCGGGCGGCCGTAGTCGAACAGCTCGTTGAGGGCGGCGCGCACGGTGCGGCCGGTGTAGAGCACGTCGTCCACCAGCACCACGTGGCGGTCGTCGAGATCGAACGGCAGGTTGGACGGCCGCACCTGCGGGTGCAGGCCGATGCGGGTGAAGTCGTCGCGGTAGAAGGTGATGCTGAGCGTGCCCAGCGGGGTGTCCAGGCCCAGGCGCCGGTGCAGGGCCTCGGCCACCCAGGCCCCGCCGGTATGGATGCCCACCATGAGGGGATCGTCGATCCCGGCCCGCCGCAGGTGATCCTGCAGGTCGCTGGCCATGCGGTCCAGCAGGGTCTCGACGTCCGTGGAATCCGCCATTGGGACGTCATTCTCTCACGGCGCCGCCGGCCTGGTCCAGCCAGGTCTGGAGCAGCAGCCGCGCGGCTCCGGCATCGATGCCGCGGCCGTTGTCGGCGCCCTCGTACTCGGCCTCCCAGGAGCTGAGCCGTTCGTCCACCAGCTCCACCGGCAGGCCGAAGCGGCCTTCCAGGCGGCGGGCGAAGCGGCGTGCGGCTTCGGTGCGCGCATGTTCGGTGCCGTCCATGTGCACCGGCAGGCCCACCACCAGCAGGTCCGGCTGCCACTGGTCGATGAGCGCCGCCACCTCGTCCCAGCGCGGGACACCGTCGCGGGCGTCGAGGGTGGCCAGTGCGCTGGCGGTGCCGGTGACGGTCTGGCCCACGGCCACACCGATGCGCCGGGCGCCGTGGTCGAAGCCCAGCACCGTGCGCGGGGGCGGCCTCACGCGTGGCCCACGTCCGAGGACAGCAGGCTGAGGTCCACGCCCAGGCGGGCGGCGGCCAGGGTCCAGCGCTGCTCCACCGGCGCGTCGAAGATGATGGCGGGATCGGCAGGCCCGTTGAGCCAGGCGTTGGCGGCCATCTCGTGCTCGAGCTGGCCGGCGCCCCAGCCGGCGTAGCCCAGGGCGACGAGGAAGCGCTCGGGGCGGTTGCCGGCGACGATGGCCTCGATGATGTCGCGCGACATGGTCACCCCGATCTCGTCGCTCACCACCAGGGTCGCTTCCCAGTCCCCCAGCGGCTGGTGGAGGACGAAGCCGCGTTCCACCTGGACCGGGCCGCCCTGGTACACGGGCACGCGGGCGGTGAGTTCCGGGTCGGCGTCCAGGCCCATGCCCTGGGCGATGTCCAGCAGGGTGAGTTCCATGGGCCGGTTGATCACCAGCCCCATGGCGCCCTCCTCGTTGTGCTCGCACAGGTAGGTGACGGTGCGCGAGAAGTTGGGGTCCGCCATGCTGGGCATGGCGATGAGGAAGTGGTTGCGCAGGCTTTCGACGTCGGCCATGTGTCGCGGTGCGTGTCCGGTTGCAGGGTGGCGCGCGGTCCTTTCGACACTACTCCGCCGGCGGCATCGGCGCAAGGGCGCGGCGCACGCCATGGGCGGGCCGCCGGGGAACCGCCGCTTGCGGCCTCCCGTCAGCGCACTCCCGTCTCCAGGCCGCCGCCGGTCTTGAAGCGCCACACCCGCGGGATGTGGAGGATGTCGGTGTCCCGGCGGATGGCCTCGGGCAGGGGCGGGAACGGCGCCGCCAGGCGCACGATGCGCACTGCCGCATCGTCCAGCACCTTGTGCCCGGAGGAGCGCAGCACGCGCACGCTGTTCAGGGTGCCGTCGGCGTTGATGGCCACGTCCAGCAGCAGCGAGCCCGACAGGTTGCGGCGCAGGGCCTCCTCCGGATAGTTGAGGTTGCCGATCTCCTCCACCTTGGCGCGCCAGGCGTCGAGGTAGGCGGCGAACCGGTACTGGCGGGCGTTGGCCCCGTTGACGTGGGTGTGGCGCGGGCTCTGCTGGTAGGTCTGCTTGATGCGGTTGATCTCCGCCGCCAGGCGCGCGATCTCGCGCGAGCGTTCCAGGAGCTGGGCCGGGGTCAGCCGCTGCGGGACCGGCGGCACCGGGGCCTGCTGCTCGCGGCTGCGCACCCGGCGCTCGGCGCGGTCGGCGGTGAGCAGCTCGGTCTGGAGCTGCTGCTGGGGCAGCGGCGGCGGGGCCAGGGCCGGGCGGCTGTCGGGGGCGATGCCCTGCTCGTCCACCGGGTTGGGATTGGAGAAGGGGCTGGTGGCGCGCACCTTCTCGCGCACGTCGCCGCCGCCCAGCTGGTTGGCCTGGGCCAGGTAGTCGGCCTCCTCCGGCGCCTGGGCCGAGTGCTGGTGCACCAGGGTGATCTCCATGTTCATCACCGGCGGCTCCTCGGGCAGGCCGGCGGTGAAGCTCACGCCGAGGATGACGATGGCGTGCAGGGCCAGGGCCAGGAACAGGGTGAGCCCCAGGCGCTCGCGGACGAGGGTCTCGGACGGCAGCGGACTGTCCAGGGCGATGGCGGTCATGGCGGCGTGGCGGCCGGAACGGGCATGGGACGGATTATAGGCCGTCGCAGGCCCTGCGGCACCGTGGCGCCCTGTGGTTCGGGTCACGAAACACGGCGCGGGTCACGGTGTGCCTGCTGCGACGGATATCGTCAGCCGCAGACCGCGGGCGGGCTCAGAAGTTCATGCTGTCGAAGCGGTGCGTGCCGCCGCGCAGGCGCAGGTACACCCGGTTGGGCACGCAGGCGGCGGTGTCGCCGTCGCGGGTCAGCCAGCCCGCGGCCAGGCACAGGCGGCTGGTGCAGGCGGCGCGGGCGAAGCGGGCACGGCCGCCGCGCACCTCCACCACGCTCTGCCCCAGGGGGCCGTCCACGCGCAGGGTCCGGTCCCGGTCCAGGGGCAGGCGCGCCACCAGGCCGGCGGCGGTGCGCACCTCCACCACCGCCGGCGCGGGGCCCGTCCCCGCGCCCGGCGCCGCGCCCGCAGCCGGCACCGCGCACAGCAGCAGCACCGCGCCGGCACGCGTCACGGCAGGGGCTCCACCCTGGGCGGCGGCACCTCCATCTCGAAGGTCAGCCGCCGGGCCATTTCCGGGGTGAGGTGAATGCCGCCGCCGGCATCGATGAGCATCACCTGGCGCACGCCCATCCGGGCCGCCGTCTCGCGCCACGCCTCCGGCCCCGCCACGAACAGGGCGGTGGCGGCGGCGTCGGCCAGGGCACCGTCGTGGTGGATGACGGTGACCGACCGGGTGCCCGTGGCCGGGTAGCCGGTGCGCGGGTCCAGGATGTGATGGTAGCGCCGGCCGCGGTACTCGAAGTAGCGCTCGTAGTCGCCGGAGGTGAACACCGCCTCGTCGCCCTCGATGGTGACCGAGGCGATGGCCCCGGCCCGGCGCGGGTGGCGGATGCCGATGCGCCAGGGCCGGTCGCCGGCACGGCCGAAGGCGCGCAGGTCTCCGCCGGCGTTGACGATGGCGTTCTTCACGCCCAGCCGCTTGAGGTTTTCGCTGATGCGGTCCACCGCCCAGCCCTTGGCCATGCCGCCCAGATCCAGGCGCAGGGCCGGGTGGTGGCCGCGCATGCGCACCCCGCGGATCTCGATGTCGGCCATGGTGGGCAGGTCGCGCAGCAGCGCCGCCACCGCCTCCGGCTCGGGCGGGGCCGCCGGCGGAGCGTCGGCCTGGAAGCCCCACAGCCGGATCAGGTTGCCCAGCGCCGGGTTGAACAGGCCGCCGCTGGCGGCCGACAGCTCCCTGGCCCGCGTCACCAGGGGCAGCACCGAGGGGTTGGCCGAGAACCAGGCACCGGTGGCCAGGAGCTTGTTGGTGCGCCCCAGGGGGCCGGGTTTCCAGGCATGCCAGGCGAAGTGCATGAACTCCAGGTCCTGGCGCACCGTGGCCACGGCCTCGGCCGCCAGCTCCGGGCTCACCCCGGCCAGGCTCAGTTCCACCAGGGTGCCGAAGGCGAGGAACTCGTGGCGCTGGATGGGCGGCGCCTCCCGCTGGCAGCCGGCGGCGAGCACGGCCGCCA
>JALUTW010000364.1 GCA_027021685.1 Chromatiales bacterium
GAGATCTTCCCGGGAACCACCCTCGATCTTCTCTATGACGTCTCCCACAACACCTGCAAGGTGGAGACCCACGAGGTGGACGGGCAGAAGCGCCAGCTCTACGTCCATCGCAAGGGCGCCACCCGCGCCTTCGGGCCCGGCCATCCCGATCTCCCGGCGGCCCTGCGCGATGTGGGCCAGCCGGTGCTCATCGGCGGTTCCATGGGCACGGCTTCCTTCATCCTGGCCGGCACCAGCGAAAGCGAGGCGCTGGCCTTCAGCTCCGCCTGCCATGGCGCCGGCCGCGCCATGAGCCGGCACCAGGCCACCAAGCGCTGGCGCGGCCGCAAGCTGGTGGACGATCTGGCCGGGCACGGCATCCTCGTCCGCAGTCCCTCCATGCGCGGCGTGGCCGAGGAGGCGCCGGGGGCCTACAAGGACGTGGGTGCGGTGGTGGAGGCGGCCGAGCACGCCGGCCTCGCCCGGCGCGTGGCCCGGCTCGAACCCCTGGTGTGCATCAAGGGCTGAGGCGGGCACCGGCTGGCCCGTCCCGTTCTCCTCCCGCTCCACGGCTGGCCAACCGTTCCCCGGCCGCTCAAGTCCCGAAAAGATCCTCGAAATGTGAACGGGTTCTCACTTTTCTGGCCCGAACCCAGGGTTTTCCCCAATACCCCCGGCGCGCGGACTTGGCTACCTTTCCGGCAGCAGGGGGTGGCCTGCGACACTCAGGGAGGAAAAGTGAAATGGGCAGCAATGTTTTGGTCAACGGTCGCACGGCGGTGCATGCCGGCCCGGACGTATGCAGGGCCGGGGGCAAGTGCCGGGCCAATGCCTTCACCAACCGTGCTCGCTCGGGGGATGCGTCGGGCACTGGGACGGTCCGTGAGGGGGACGGGTCATGAGCGGTGAGCAGGGGATGAGCCGGTACGAGCAGGTGGCGCGGGAAGCGCTGCCCGGGGTGCCGCTTGGGGACGAGAGCCGGCGGCGGGAGCGGTACCGGGAGCTGGTGGTGCCGTTGAGGAAGCCCGGGCGGAAGACGGCGCTTCTGAAGTTCATGGACACGCGGTTCGAGTGGTACTACATCCCGCTGGGGACCATCGAGAGCCGCAAGATGAACGAAGCGCCGCGCACGGACACGGTGCTGGTGCCGGTGTTGCCGGTGACGTATGCCACGCCGGACCTGGACCCGGCGCAGGCGACGGCGCCGCGGCCCGGGGGCTGGATCTACATCTACCGCGGGGGTTACCTGTGGCGGGAGCTGGAAGTGCTGCCCTATGCGCGGTTTCGCGACGTGAACCTGCACGAATACGCGGGGCGTGACGAGCGCCCGGCGACGGTGGAGCACGACAGCCGGATCATCATTCCGTGGATGGTGGGCGGCGAAGAGCTGGACGTGTGGATGGCGTACTCCGAGGTGCAATGGAGCTGGGCGCGCATCAATGCCCTGGGGGGCATGGACCCGGAGGACTTCCGGCTCGAGCCTGGGCGGGTGCCCATGCCGGAAGACCAGGGGGTGAGCCGGAAAGAGGCCCGGCGCAACCGGGAGGCGCGCATGCAGCGGGTGGAGCTGTCCGGGTACCTGGAGGGATTTCCCGCGCTGGCGCCCGAGGGGCGGCGGGCCCGGCGCGAGCCGTCCCATGCGTGCACCTGCCAGTCCA
>JALUTW010000365.1 GCA_027021685.1 Chromatiales bacterium
GGCGGAGCTTTCCATGTACCCCGGTCCCTTCCCTCGGGACCGGGGCCTTCATGCTAGCGCGCCTCCCGGCGATGTGACCAGCGGTGGGGTGCGTTTTGAGACGGCGTTCACAGTCCGGTGCCGGAAACGGAGTGCTGCCGTGCGGACCTGCCCTCCCCTGCCGCCCGGCACTGGAGCCGGCCGGGATCCGGGATCATTGCCCCTGCGTCGTTCTTTCTCCCGCGCCGCATCCCATACCTTATATAGCCCCGGCCAGCTCGGCCTCGATGGCGGCCAGCGCCGCCATGGGGTCCTCGGCCCGGGTCACGGGCCGGCCCACCACCAGGTAGTCGGCCCCGGCGGCCACCGCTTCCGCCGGCGTGGTGGCGCGCCGCTGGTCGCCCCGCTCGGCCCCGGCCGGGCGCACCCCCGGGGTCACCAGCAGGAAGTCCGGCCCCCGCGCCGCGCGCAAGGCGGCGGCCTCCAGGGGCGAGCAGACCACGCCGTCGAGGCCGCAGTCGGCGGCCAGGGCCGCCAGCCGGGCCACCTCCTCTTCCGGGGACTGGGGAATGCCCACCTCGGCCAGGGCCCGGGCATCCATGCTGGTGAGCACGGTCACCGCGATGAGCCGCGGGGCCCGCGGCAGCGCCGCCACCGCGTCGCGGGCGGCTTCCAGCATGGCCCGTCCGCCCAGGGCATGGACGTTGACCATCCACACCCCCAGGCCGGCGGCGGCGGCCACGGCCCGGCCCACGGTGGTGGGAATGTCGTGGAACTTGAGGTCCAGGAACACCTCGAAGCCGCGCGCGCCCAGTTCCTCCACCAGGCCGGGGCCGGCGCGGGTGAACAGCTCCTTGCCCACCTTGAGCCGGCAGCGCCCGGGCTGGAGTTGGTCCACCAGGGCCAGGGCGTCGCCGCGCTCGGCGTAGTCCAGGGCGACGATGATGCGGGGCTCTGTGCTCATTCTCCCTCCACGCCGTGCACCGGGGTGATGGTGGTCCAGCGCCGGCAGCTCGGGCACTGCCAGTGCAGGCTGCGGCCGGTGAAGCCGCAGGCCCCGCAGCGGTAGACCGGCTTGTCACGCAGCAGATTGTCGGTGATGCCCTTGAGCAGTTCCAGGTTTTCGCGGGCGCTGCCCTCGGCCCGATCCAGGTGCAGGGCGATGAGCCGGTCCATGCCCCGCACCGAGGGCCGCTCGCGCAGGTAGTGGACCAGGTGGTCGATGGCCGCCCCCGGGTCGCGCTGGGCCAGCATGTCCGCCACCGCCAGCACCGCCGAGGTGGCGCCGTAACGGGTCTCCAGCTCGGTCAGGTATTCCAGTGCCTCGTCGTCGCGGCCCAGCTGGTGCAGGCACTCGCGCACCGGGCCCACGATCTCCGGCACGAACTCCGGGTTCTGCAGCTCCACCCGCCGGTAGGCCTTGAGTGCGGCCCGGAAGTCCCCGGCATGGCGCTCCAGCTCGCCCTCCAGCAGGCTGGCCCGGACACAGCGCGGGTCGGCGCCCAGGGCCCGCTTGAGCAGGCGCTGGGCCCGGCCCGGTTCACCCTGGCGGATCTCCTGCTCAGCCAGCTCGCAGTAGTACTGGGCGATGCGCGCGGCCATGGGTTCGCCGCTGCGCGTGCCCAGCTTGCGCGCGACGTCGATGGCCTTCTCCCAG
>JALUTW010000366.1 GCA_027021685.1 Chromatiales bacterium
GTTCTCCCCTGCCAAGCCATCGACCACCCCGGCCAAGGGCTCCATATCCTCGCCTTGGCCCTCGGCCGGCCCCGGTCCGAGACCGGAAACCACGTCCGCCGAAGACGGCGCATCGCCACGAAGATGCCCCGAAGATGCCCAAGATGCCCCATTTCTGAATTGGGGCGCCTTGGGCGCCTTCGGGGCATCTTGGGCGTCTTCGTGGGCCACCCGGGCAGACCGTTCCCACACCCAGCCGCCCGCGAACTCGCGCTTGCGGGCTCTGACCCCCAGGCGCTCGCGGGCCCGCCGGAGGGCCTTCTCGCTGATGCCGAGGCGCTTGGCCTCCTTGATCGCCTTTGCCGCCTCGACAGGCCCGCCGGCCAGCAGGTCCTCCAGAAAATCCACGGCCTCGTCCGTGGCCGTCCGGTCCTCGGCCTGCTCGCCGCCAGCCAGCACCTCCTCGGCCGAGACCGTCACCGGCTCGCTCTCCCACTCGACCACAGGGCCATGAGCTCCCAGGCGCACCCGGTAGGCCAGCCCCAGCCGGTCGGGGGCCAGGTTGTTCTTGGCCACCATCACCAGGCGCCGGTCGGGATCGCCCGGGTCCTTGGCCACCAGCACCGCCGCACGGGCAGCCGCCACCCAGGCGATGCTTCCGGTCACCCGATGGAGGGCCTCGGACAACTGGGCGCCCGCCCCCTTGTTCAGGTGGGTGACCGCCACCACGGCCACGCCCCGCCTGGTGGCCACCTCTGCCAGCGGTGCCAGCATCCCGCGCACGTCGGCGGTGCGGTGCGTATCGACGCCCGCCGTGTAGGCGGTCACGGGGTCGATCACCACCAGACGGATGCGCTGATGGGTCGCCAGGAACCGGTCCAGCCGCCCCACGTCCTCCAGGAGGGAAAACATGCGCCGCTGGGGCCTCCCGTGCTCGTCGATGAGAAGGGTCATCCCGGCCAGGTGGACCCGCTCCAGGCGCGCCCCGGCCGCCTCGAGCCGGGGCCGGATGGTGTCTTCCGGGTCGTCCTCGGCCGAGAACAGCAGCACCTCGGCTGGCTCGCAGCAGCCCCCGCCCAGCGGCCATCTTCCGCCGGCCGTCACCACGCCCGCCAGCCAGCAGGTGAGCAGCGACTTCCCCAGACCCGGGTTGCCGGCAATCACGGACAGCTTCCCGAGCGGGATCATGCCGGGCCACAGCCAGCGCAGCTCGCGCCTGGGAACGTCGCTGGCCCGCCGGACCTCCAGGATCGCGGATCCGAGGTCATGCGCTCCCTCGATGGCCTCACGCACCGCGTCGAGGCCGACCGCCTGGGCCATGTCGTTGAGGTCCGCGCCCTCGGCCGCACCCTCGAAGTCCGGGATGGCGACTGCGCCCTCCACAGCGCGGGCGGCCTCCCGCGCCGCCTGCTCCTGGCCGACCTCGCCCAGAACCACGATGTGGGCCTCCGGGTGGCGCCGGCGCAGGGTCTCGGCCACGGGGCGCAGGCCAGAGACGGACAGCGCCGCCACCGCGGGCCAGCCCGTGGCCTCGCGGGCCGTCAGCGCCGTGGCGATCCCCTCGGCGACCAGGATGCGCTCGGGCCGTTCCGGCAGCGGCTCGGGCGCCCACCAGCAGCCCTTCACCCGCCCTCCCGGCAGGAACGCCTTGCGGCC
>JALUTW010000367.1 GCA_027021685.1 Chromatiales bacterium
TGCCGGACATGGCCGTGTCCGACGAGCCCGTGTCCGACGACGACTGGGCGCGCATCCTGGAGGTGCGGGAGGCGGTTTCAAAGGAGCTGGAGCGGCTGCGCGTGGCCGGGGAGATCGGCGCCTCGCTGGACGCCGAGGTGGACCTCTACTGCGGACGCGAGATCCACGATATCCTGAAGCGGCTGGGCGACGAGCTGCGCTTCGTCTTCATCACTTCCGAGGCGCGCGTGCACCTGGTGGTGGACACCCCCCCGCCGGAGGCCATGCACTTCACCCTGTCCACCCGCGACGAGGTGTGGGTGGCGGTGGCCGCCTCGCCCCATCCCAAGTGCGTGCGCTGCTGGCACCACCGCCCCGACGTGGGCGGCCACCCGGACCACCCGGAACTGTGCGGCCGCTGCGTGGAAAACGTCGCCGGGGCCGGCGAGGTGCGGCGGTTCGCCTGATGGCCTTCCGTCCCGGTCCCATGCTGCCCTGGGCGCTCATGGCGGTGCCGGTGGTGGTACTCGACCAGGTCACCAAGCGCCTGGCACTGGAGCTCCTGGTGCTCCATCAGCCGGTGCCGGTCCTGCCCGGCTTCAATCTCACCCTCATGTTCAACACCGGGGCCGCGTTCAGTTTTCTGAGCGACGCCTCCGGCTGGCAGCGCTGGTTCTTCACCGCCGTGGCACTGGTGGTGAGCGCGGCCATCGTGGTGTGGCTGCAGCGGCTGCCGGCGGGCAGCCGCTGGCTGGCCGCGGCCCTGGCACTCATCCTGGGCGGGGCGCTGGGCAATCTCTGGGATCGCCTGGCGTTGGGGCATGTCGTGGATTTTATTCAGATTTATTATGACCGCTGGTCATGGCCCGCGTTCAACCTGGCCGATTCGGCCATCACGGTGGGGGCGGTGATGCTGGTGATCGACGCCCTGCGGGCCCGGCACCGGGGGCAGGCGTGAGATAATGACGCGCATGCAGACCCTGGACGACGATCAGATCCGCCCCGGCAGCCGCGTGACCATGCACTATACAGTGCGCCTGGAGGACGGCATGGTGGCCGACACCTCGCGGGAAGGCGAGCCGCTCACCTTCACCCTGGGCGACGGCAGCGTCGTTCCGGGCCTGGAACTGGCGCTCTACGGCCTGCGCGCGGGTGACACCCAGACCCTGGCCATCGCACCGCAGGACGCCTTCGGTTTCCGCGATCCCGACAACGTCCACACCCTGCCGCGCAGCGAGTTTCCTGCCGACATGGAACTCAAGGAGGGGCTCATCGTGGAGTTCGCCACTCCCTCCGGAGAGACCACCCCGGGCGCGGTGCGGCGCGTCGGGAAGGACGAAGTGGAGGTGGACTTCAACCATCCCCTGGCGGGACACGAGATCACCTTCGAGGTGGAGATCCTCTCGGTGGCGCCGCCGGCAGCGGATGGAGAGGGCTGAGGCCATGCGCATCGTGCTGGCCAATCCCCGCGGTTTTTGCGCCGGAGTGGACCGCGCCATCGAGATCGTGGAGCGCGCCCTGGAACTATTCGGCGCGCCGGTCTACGTGCGTCACGAGGTGGTGCACAACCGTTTCGTGGTGTCTTCGCTGCGCGAGCGCGGTGCAGTGTTCGTGGAAGAGCTGGACGAGGTGCCCGACGGCGCCATCGTGGTG
>JALUTW010000368.1 GCA_027021685.1 Chromatiales bacterium
CCCAAGGCGGCTCCCGAACCGGTGGCCGCGCCCGTTCCCGAACCCCCGGCGGAACGGCCGCAGGAGGCACCAGCCGCGCCGGCCAGGTCCGGGTCCCCGCCGCCCGGAGCGGAACGGACTCCGGAAGACGGCGACTCCGGGCACGGTGTTCCGCCCGGCCGGGCGGCCACCCCGCCGGCCGGGGACGTTCCGCCGGGGCCGCCCATGCCGGAGGTGTCTGCCGAACCCACCGCGTCGCAGCTCATGGCCATGGCGGATCGGGACGACGATCTGGGCGGTTTCGAGCTGCAGTTCTCCACCATGCCGGCGGCATACAAGCCCCTGGAGTCGGTGGCGGAGCTGAGCCGGGGGATCATGGAGCGCCTGCAGGAGCTGGAAAAGCTGCCCGGGCAGATGATGCGCGATGCCGCGCAGATGCTCGATGATCTGAACCACACCACGCTGGATGCGGAGGAGCGGCTGGCGCTGGCGGGAGCCGTGTTCAGCCGCGTGTATCCGGTCATGATGGAGTGCTATGCGAGTTGTGCCCGGGACGGTGCATTGCTCAAGGAGGGGGAGAAGGAGGCCATGCTCGAGGCCTCGGTGGAGGTGGCCGAGCAGGTGGCCACCGCCTACAAGCACGCATTCAAGTCCGCCTACACTCCTGATGCCCGGCGGTTCGAAGCGGTGGCGTCCAGGCTGAGCCAGTGGGGTTTCCGGATCCTGGAGATGATCCGGCTCGAACAGCGCCTGCGGGCGCTCAAGTATCAGAAGCTCCCGCGGCCGGCGTGGCTGGACGCCAACCAGGTGTTCTTTTCCCTGCTGCGGCACGAGGCCATCGATGAACCCTGGCCCTTGACCAGCCGCATCGGCCTGGTGCCGCCGGGAGAGGACGCCGGTGGTGCCGGCGATCATCAGAGCAGCGTGCGCCGGGTGTATCTCTCGCTGCAGTTGTTCGGTGTACTGGACGTGATCACCTGGCCGGCGTCCCTGTTCTATTTCCCCGATGCCTACCTGGACGAGCTGGAGGAGGGGTTGCGCATCGAGCAGGACAGCGGCGAGAAGCTGGAGCAGGGTTGCCTCATCACCTTCCTGCTCAATGACGGTCCGCCCCTGCACAAGCGCAACGACGCCATCCCCGCCCCGGCACTGCGCATCGACTTCTCGCGCCTGTTCCAGCGCATCGTGCGGGAGCACGAAGACCTGGCCAACATGATGTTCATCAACGCGGTGGACGAGGAGAAGCTTTCCCCCTCGCTGGCGGCGCTGGACGCCCAGGAGCGGATCCCGGTGCTGGAGATGATGCTGCTGGCCCTGCAGCGGCGCGAGCGCAAGCATGACCGCCACGCGGTGTTCGGGACGGAGAAACTGTGGGTGCACTTCGGGTTCGCGGCCTGCTATACCAACCTGTCCGGGTTCGTGCATCCGGACGGAGACGACCGGGAGAAGTCGCTGCGCTACGTGGAGATGATCCAGCAGAAGTCCATCGAGCTGGCCGAGCGCAATCCCCCGTTTACCGCCGTACCCTGGAAGATCATCAACTTCAGTACCGGTGGTCTGCTGGTGGCCAACGATTCCCCCAAGTTCAATACGCCGCTGCAGGTGGGGCAGCTCGTGGCCTTTCGCCCGGCGGACAACCCCGACCTGCCGCTC
>JALUTW010000369.1 GCA_027021685.1 Chromatiales bacterium
GCCACCGGGCGATCCCCCGCCGCCTCGATCTCCGCCACCAGGGCCTGCAACAGGGAACGCACGTCCACCTCGCCCAGCGCCGCCGGAATGCGGCGGATGATCACGCTGTGTTCGCTGGTGCGATCCAGGTCGAGCCCCAGGGCGCGGGTCCACGAGGCGGCGCCGACCAGGTGGTCGATATCGGTAATGGGCAGGTCCAGCGACAGGGGAATGAGCAGGGGTTGCGTGTTGACCTTGCCGCGGCCGATGGCGCCGACCAGGTGGCGCTCGGCCAGCGCGGCCTTGGCGGCGGCGATGTCGAGAATACCGAGGCCCTCCTCGCGCTCGAGCAGGATGCAGTCCTGCCATTGCCCCACCACCTCGCCGGGGCTGGCCTCGGGCTGGACCGCCGGCAGGGGCGGAACACCGCCGCCCTCCACGGGCATGGGCAGGCCGGCCGCCTCGGCCTCGTCCTCCTCGGGCGCCTCACCGTAGGGCGATGCCGGCTCGCCGATGCCGCGGGAGCCTTCCGCGCCCGGAAGCGCATCGGGAAGCGCGCCCGGTAACGTGTCGGGGGACGGCTCGGGGGAGGCCGTCCCCCGGGGCGCCAGCGCCTGCATGACGCAGCGGGTGACGAAGTCGTGTACCAGGCGGCGCTCGTGGAAACGGACCTCGTGCTTGGTGGGGTGGACGTTGACGTCCACCTCGGCCGGCGGCAGTTCCAGGTGCAGCACGTAGGCCGGCAGCCGTCCCTCGGGCAGACGCTCGCGATAGGCCTCGCGGATGGCGTGGTTGATGGTGCGGTCACGCACCAGACGGCCGTTGACGAAGAAGTACTGCAGGTCGCTCTGGCTGCGCGAGAAGTCCGGCTGCCCCACCCAGCCATCGAGGCGCAGGCGACGCGCGCTGAACTCCAGGTAGCGGGCATGCTCGATGAAGCTCGCGCCGCACAGGCGCGCCACGCGACGCTCCCGCGCGCGGGCATCCCCGCAGGCCGCCTCGCGGATCACCTGGCGCTGGTTGTGCGTCAGGCTGAAGGCCACCTCGAAGTGACTCAGGGCCAGCGCGCGCACCGCCTGTTCGATGTGCATGAACTCGGTGCGCTCGGTGCGCAGGAACTTGCGCCGCGCGGGCAGCCTGTGGAACAGCGACTCCACCTCCACCGTGGTGCCCGGCGGGTGCGCCGCCGGGCGCGGCGGCGTGAGCTCGGAGTGCTCGCACACCACCGTCCAGGCGGTGTCGTCCTCGCCGGCCTGTGCCACGCGACTGGTGAGGGTCACGCGCGCCACCGCGCCGATACTGGCCAGCGCCTCGCCGCGAAAGCCGAGACTGTCGATGGCGGCGAGGCGTTCGGCGGAATCCAGCTTGCTCGTGGCGTGGCGGCTCAGCGCCAGCGTCAGGTCCTCGGGCAGGATGCCGACGCCGTCGTCGCGCACGCAGATACGCTGGGTACCGGCCTGACTGACGTTGATCTCGATGTGCCGCGCGCCGGCGTCGAGACTGTTCTCCACCAGTTCCTTGACCACCGAGGCCGGGCGCTCCACGACCTCGCCGGCGGCGATCTGGTTGGCCTCCTGGCGGCTCAGGCGCCGGATGCGCGCGGGATGATCTTCCTGGGGAACCATGTCCAGAGCTTAAAACAGCCCTGCCC
>JALUTW010000370.1 GCA_027021685.1 Chromatiales bacterium
GGAGGGCGAGCGCTACTTCGCCCTCATCAAGGTGGACGCCATCAACTTCGAGCCGCCCGAAGAGGCGCGCAACAAGATCTTCTTCGACAACCTCACGCCGCTCTACCCGATGGAGCGGATCCGGCTCGAGACCACCAAGGACAATTACTCCGGCCGGGTGATGGACATGCTCACGCCCATCGGCAAGGGGCAGCGCGGGCTGATCGTGGCGCCGCCGCGGACCGGCAAGACGATGCTGCTGCAGTCCATCGCCAACTCGATCACCACCAACCATCCGGAGATCACCTTGATCGTGCTGCTGATCGACGAGCGCCCCGAAGAGGTGACCGACATGCAGCGCAGCGTCAAGGGCGAGGTGATCAGCTCCACCTTCGACGAGCCCGCCTCGCGCCACGTCCAGGTGGCCGAGATGGTGATCGAGAAGGCCAAGCGCCTGGTGGAGCACAAGCGCGACGTGGTGATCCTGCTCGATTCCATCACCCGCCTTGCCCGGGCGTACAACACCGTGGTGCCGCCGTCGGGCAAGGTGCTCTCCGGCGGCGTGGACTCGAACGCCCTGCAGCGGCCCAAGCGCTTCTTCGGCGCCGCCCGCAACATCGAAGAGGGCGGTTCGCTGACCATCGTCGCCACCGCGCTCATCGACACCGGCAGCCGCATGGACGACGTGATCTTCGAGGAGTTCAAGGGCACCGGCAACATGGAGATCCACCTGGACCGCAAGCTGGTGGACAAGCGCGTCTTCCCGGCCATCGACATCCACAAGAGCGGCACGCGGAAAGACGAGCTGCTGCTGCCCAAGGACGAGCTGAACCGCGTGTGGGTGCTGCGGAAAGTGCTCAGCCCGCTTTCTCCGGTCGAGTGCATGGAACTGCTGCTCGACAAGCTGAGCAAGACGCGCAACAACGCCGAGTTCCTGGCTTCGATGAGCACCTGAGCAGGGTCGGATCCGGGGTGAGCCCGGCGGCGCCGGCGGCGCCGGCGGCCGGCAAACCGCCTACAGTCAACAGGTTCGCGCTCCCGGCGGCGGACGCTCCGGATTGCGCTCCGGCGGCCTCTCCGCGGAAGTTCCGCCCGTTCGGGGATAACCTCGAGGGCGGAAACGTCGTCATTTATTGTTGACGCAGGCGCCGAAGGTCTCCGCGGCAGAGAACCGGCGTGGACCGAAGCCGAGTCCGAGCATGCCCCTGCCTCGACCAATTGAACCGCAACCGTCCTTGCCGCGGCCCGGCCCCGGCCCCGAGCTGGTGCCGCCGCGGAAGACTCCCGGGCGGCGTTTCCGGTGGGCGGCGCTGGCATTGATCGCCGGCGGCCTCGGGGCGGCGATCTGGTGGCAATTGCGGACGCAGCCCCAGACCGGCGGCCCGGGCGGCGGCGCGGCCCCGGGGATTCCCACCGCGGTGGTCGAGAACCGGCGCCTCGAGCGCGTGCTGCGGCTCACCGGCACGACGGCCGCCGAGCGCTACGTCAACATCGTCAGTCCGAGGTTGCGCGGCAGCCGCAGCCGCCGCGGCCTCCAGACCGGCGGGCGGGTCGGCATCGCCGCCAACGTGACGGTGCGCTCCACCTCCTCGGTGGCCACCCAGGCGACGATGTCCTCACTGAGCCAGACCGGCGTGGTGACCTCCTCG
>JALUTW010000371.1 GCA_027021685.1 Chromatiales bacterium
CCAGCGCTTCCTGGCGCAGCTTTTCCTTGCCCTGGACCGTGCGCACTTCCTTCACTTCCTGGCCGGAGAGCAGCAGCACCAGGGTGTGGCGGATGGCCGGCTGGTGTTCCTCGATGAGGGCGGCGGCCTCGGGCGAGGCCAGCTTCACCTGGATGTCCACCTGCATGTGATGGACTTCCTCGCCGTCGTTCACGTTCACCACGAAAGGCGGCTTGAATTCCACGTAGGGGGAACTGCCACCACCGCCTCCGCTGGCGGCAGCCAGGGCCAGTGGCGAGAGCAGGAGCAGGAACAGGGCGGCGAGCAGGCGTTGGGGCATGACGGTATCTCCTGGTGGCTTGCCCTCCCTATCGGCGCCGGCGGGCAAAGGTTTAGTCCCGGGCGCCGGTGGTGGTAGGGTAGGGCCATGAGCGAAACCGGGAGTGTCCACTACGTCTGCCCTACGGCACTGGGCCGGCTCCACTTTACCCTGCATGACGAACGGCTGGTCGCCATCGAACTGCCGGGCCGGGCAGGCCCGCCGGCGTCCCGGCCGGCCCGGTCGGGCCTGGCCGGCGAAGTGGCCCGGCAACTGCAGGCTTTCGGCGAGGATCCCCATTTCGTCTTCGACCTGCCCATCGCGCCACAGGGAACCGAATTTCAACGCCGGGTCTGGTTCGCGCTGCGGGCCATACCCGCCGGGGAGGTGAAGACCTATGGCGAAGTGGCCCGTGCCCTGGGCAGCGTTGCCCGGGCCGTGGGCGGCGCCTGCCGGGCCAATCCCCTGCCGCTGGTGGTGCCCTGCCATCGCGTGATCGCCGCCGGCGGCCTGGGCGGCTTTGCCGGCAACACGACCGGGCCGGAAGTGGAACTGAAGCGTCGTCTGCTGGCGCGGGAAGGGGCGAGGCTGGCGCGATGACCGATACCGGATCTTCTCCCATCGATCCGCTCATCGAGCCCTTCCTCGACGCCTTGTGGATGGAGCGGGGACTGAGCGAGAACACCCTCGCGGCCTACCGCAGCGATCTGATCGGTTTTGCGCGGCATCTGCGGGCGGCCGGTGTCGCTTCCCTGGCCGATGCCACCCGGGCCGACATCCAGTCCTGCCTGGCCCGCCGCCTGGAAGCGGGTGCCCGCCCCCGCAGCACGGCGCGCCTGCTCTCCACCCTGCGGCGTTTCTATGCCTGGCTGCGACGCACCCGGCGCATCGTCGAGGATCCGGTGGCCCTGATCGAGTCGCCGAAACTGGGCCGGCCCCTGCCCGACACCCTCGGCGAGGCGGAAGTGGAGGCCCTGCTGGCGGCGCCCGATACCGAAACGCCGGTGGGCCTGCGGGATCGGGCCATGCTCGAGGTCCTGTATGCCACCGGCCTGCGGGTCTCGGAGCTGATCGGGCTGTTGCCGGGCCAGGTGAACCTGCAGCAGGGACTGGTGCGGGTCCACGGCAAGGGCGGCAAGGAACGGCTGGTGCCGCTGGGCGAGGAGGCCCAGGACTGGCTGCTGCGCTATTTGCGCGAGGCGCGCCCGGAACTGGTGGCCGGGCGCGAGGCCGAGACGGTGTTCGTCTCCAATCGCGGTACGGCCATGACCCGCCAGGCCTTCTGGTACCGGATCAAGGCCCATGCCGCCGCGGCCGGGATCCGC
>JALUTW010000372.1 GCA_027021685.1 Chromatiales bacterium
TCAGGGTCGCGCCGTGATGGACGGCATAGTCCACGTAGCCGGGCACCGCGCTGTCCAGGTGGCATTCACCGGCATGCTGGGGCGACTCGAAATCGCGGTCGCGATCGTACCATGACAGCAGCATGGCGTCCCCCAGCCGCCGCCCGGCCTCGGCCCGGGCCAGCGCCATGGCCTGCCGGTAGTCCGCGGGCGGGGGATGGGGGTGCAGGGCGACGGTCTCGACGCCCGATTCATCGGGGCCGGCCGGCAGGGGACAGGCGGATTCAGTCGTTTCCTTTTTCATCGTCCTTGCGGAACAGCGCCTCGAGCCTGCGGCGGGCTTCTTCCTGCGGGTCCGGTGGCGGCTGGGCATCGCCGGCCGGCGCCTCGCCGAACAGCGCCGCCAGGCGGGCCCGGGCCGCGGCCGCATCGTCACCGCCGCGCCAGGCGCCGGGGGCCGGCTTGAACCAGTCGCAGAAGTTGGCCCGCTCGGGATCCCGCGGGGGCTCGGCCGCGGGTTCGTCACAGCGATCGCTGTAACGGGGGTTGAAGAACCGGCACATGCGGCAGACATGCAGCTCGGCGCCGCAGGCCGGACACTGGGCCAGGCGTGAAAAGGGCCGCGGCACGGCATCGAGGCCCGCACCGCAACGCCAGCATTGCAGATCGCCCGCCACGCGCGTCAGGGTTCGGGCAGGGCCAGCGGCTCCTTGAGGCGGACGATGTGCTGGGTGCCCTCGTCGTCGGTGATCTCCACGCTGTGCAGTCCCTCGGTGCCGTCATCCACGTAGATGGCACTGGGATGACGCACCAGGTGATCCACCGTCTCCGTGGCCACCTCCACCAGGTCGTCCTTGGGATCGTAGGTGATGCCCACCAGCGGCACCCACTCCGCTTCCACCTGGTCTCCGAGATTCAGCCCCGCCACCTCGATCTCGGCGGTGGCCGCCTTCAGATGACGCGAGACGTTGTCGAAGTAGGTCTCCCACTCGTTCTTCTCGAGTTTGCGCAGACTCATTTTTTCCGCTCCCCTTGCACCAGCATCATGGTTCGCCTGAGAGCGTGGGGGCTGGCGGCCGAAACTTCAAGCACTGCCGCGCCCGCCCTTGATGCAAGTCAAGCCTCCCTGGCCACGGCCACCCTCTCCATATATATTTGGCGTCGCCATGTCCAACCGCACCCTCAGCCTGACCCCGGAGCTCTACACCTACCTGCAGGCGCATTCCCTGCGCGAGCCGCCGGCGCTGGCCCGGCTGCGCGAGGAGACCGCCGCCATGGAGGGTGCGGTGATGCAGATCGCACCGGAGCAGGGGCAGTTCATGGCCCTGCTGCTGCGGCTCATGGGGGCGCGGCGGGTGCTGGAGATCGGCACCTACACCGGCTACAGCACGCTGTGGCTGGCCGGCGCCCTGCCCGCGGACGGCGAGGTGGTCACCTGCGACATCAGCCGCGAGTGGACCGACGTGGCCCGGCGCCACTGGCAGGCCGCGGGGCTGGCGCAGCGCATCACCCTGCACCTGGGCCCGGCGCGGGAGACGCTGCACCGGTTGCTGCGCGAGGGGGCGGCCGGCACCTTCGATTTCGCCTTCATCGATGCCGACAAGACCGGCTACGACGCCTACTACGAGGCCTG
>JALUTW010000373.1 GCA_027021685.1 Chromatiales bacterium
GGCGGTGGCCCCCCGCCGCCCGCTGGACCTGCAGCGCCGGGCGCTGGCGGTGGAGTCCTTCCGGCGCCTGCCGGAGGCCGAGGCCCTGGCCGCGGCCAACAAGCGCATCACCAATATCCTGAAGAAGGCCGGCGCCGCACCCCCGGAGCGGGTGGACCCGGCGCGGCTGGAGGAGGACGCCGAGCAGGCGCTGCACGGCCGGCTGGCCGGGCTGCGCGGCACGGTGGAAGAGAAGGTGGCGGCGGCCGACTACCTGGGCGCGCTGGAGGCGCTGGCCGGGCTGCGCGAGCCGGTGGATGCCTTCTTCGACCGGGTGATGGTGATGGCCGAGGACCCCGGGCTGCGCGCCAACCGGCTGGCCCTGCTGGCGGCCCTGCGGGACCTGTTCCTGCAGGTGGCCGACATCTCGCGCCTTCAGATCTGAGAACCGGGCGAGGAGACAGACATGAACCGCGATTCCTACCAGGCGATGCTGGCGGCGGTGCAGGCCTTCCACGACAAGCACGACTTCAGGAACACCGGCGGCGAGGAGCTGGTCTACCGCGTGGCCCTCATGGCCGAGGAGCTGGGCGAGATCGCCGCCTGCGTGACCAAGGGCAAGGACCGGGACAAGCTGGCGGAGGAGTGTGCCGATCTGTTCATCCTGCTCATCGGCACCGCCATCTCGGCCGATTTCGATCTGAACCGGGCCTTCTGGGACAAGATGGAAAAGATCATGCAGCGCGAGTCGAAGATGGTCGATGGCCGCATCCGCGTTTCCGAGTTCCGGGACTGAAAGGGACTGGGGGCTGGCGGCCGGGTGCCGGGGCTTGTGCCTTGTCCGGCAGCGCACCGTCCCAGCACCCGGCAGCCAGTGCCCGGCCGCCTGAAGAGGCTCGGGCTGTCGCCCCGGATCCCGTGACATCAACGAGCAACGCCATCCATGCCTGAACCCAGACTCATCATCCTGGACCGCGACGGGGTCATCAATCACGACTCAGACGACTACATCAAGTCGCCGGAGGAGTTCGTGCCCATCGACGGCAGCCTGGAGGCCATCGCCCGCCTCAACCAGGCCGGCTGGCAGGTGGCGGTGGCCACCAACCAGTCGGGCATCGCCCGCGGCTACTACGACCTGGCCACCCTGGCCCGCATCCACGACAAGCTCGCCCGGCTGCTGGCGGAGGCGGGCGGCCGCGTGCACGGGGTGTTCTTCTGCCCCCACGGCCCCGATGACGGCTGCACCTGCCGCAAGCCGGCCCCGGGCCTGCTGGAGGAGATCGGCCGCCGCTTCCAGGTGTCCCTGGCCGGCGTGCCGGTGGTGGGCGACTCCCTGCGCGACCTGGAGGCGGCGCGCGCCGTGGGTGCCCGCCCCATCCTGGTGGAAACCGGCAAGGGCCCGCGTACCCTGGCCCGGGGCGAGGGCCTCGACGGCGTGACGGTGTACCGGGACCTGGCGGCGGCGGTGGACGCCCTGCTGGCGGAGGACGCCGCCGCCTCATGATCCGGTTCCTGCGGTCGGCCCTGTTCTCCCTGGGCATGGCGGCCTCGGCGGTGGTCATCGCCACCGTCACCGTGGCCGCGTTCCCGTTGCCGTTCCGCGTGCGCTACCGCATCGCCGGCAC
>JALUTW010000374.1 GCA_027021685.1 Chromatiales bacterium
CGCTCCGACATCGAGCGGGAGCTGGCCCGGGTGGCGGAGGTCTCACCGGGCACCGAGGCCTGGTCGCGGCTGGCCCGGCGCCTGGCCCTGCGCGCCAGCGGGGAGGAGGTGCTGTGAGGCGCGTGGCGCGAGGCATCGTCCCGGTCCTGGGGGTGGTCCTGGCACTGGCACTGGCCGCCGCCGCCCCACCCGCCGCCGCCGGCCACTGGGATGGCCTGGAGCAGGAGGCCCTCGATCTGAGCAACCAGGGCCGCCACCGCGAGGCCGTGGCGCGGGCGCTGGCGGCCCGCGACGCCGCCCGGGCCGAGGAGGGGACGGGAAGCGAGGCCTACCAGTCCGCCACCCTTTCGGCCGCGAGCGTCTCCGTAGGAGCGGGCGACCTGGCCCGGGCCAGGTCCCTGGCGCGCGAGGCCGAGGCCCTGGCCCCGGCCAACCCTATCCTGCGGGCCCGCCTGCTGGTGACCCAGGCGGAAATCGCCCTGGCCGAGGGGCGTCATGAGGAGGCCGCGCGCCTGAACCGCAAGGCCCTGGAGACAGCGGAGCGCACCTCCGCCTCGGATACTTTCAGGGCCGCCATTGCAAACCGCCTGGGCCGGGCCCTGAAGCGGGCGGGGCGGCACGAGGAAGCCGAGCAGGCCTACCGCCAGGCCCTGGCCCTGGCCGCGGGCGATGCCGGCAGGGAGCGGGTGGCGCTCAACAACCTGGGGCTGCTCTACTACGACGCGGGAGATCTTGCCCGGGCCGAGGAATACCTGAAGCAGGCCGTGGACCTTGCCCGCCGGCGCGTCAACGCCATGGGCGAGGACACCGCCGGCTCCTACACGGGCCTGGCCAAGGTGTACCTGGAACTCGGCCGGCCCCGCCAGGCCGAGGCGCTGCTGCACGAGGCCCTGGGCCTGGTGTCGCAAAACGGCATTCTCGACACCCTCTCCGGCCACCTCGTTCTTCTCAACCTGTGCATCGCCCTCAACGACTTGGAGCGGCCGGCCGAGGCCGAGACCTACTGCCGCAAGGCCGCCTCCGTGGCCCGGAACCTCGGCCCCGGCTTCCAGGTGGAGCCCCAGCTCCACCTGGCCCGGGCGCTGTCCCTCCAGGGCCGCCCCCTCACCGCCCGGCGCGCCCTGGACAAGGCACAGAAACTCGCCCGGCGCACCGGCAACCCCGAGGACCTGGCCCATACCCACTACACTCTCGGCCTGCACCTCATCGCCCAGCGCCGCTTCGACGCCGCCCGCGACCACCTGCGCCAGGCCCTGGACGTCCTGCCCGGCTCCGCGCGTGCCATCCAGCGTGCCGCCATCCTCGGCGCCCTCGGCCAGGCCACCCTCCTGGCCGGCGATGCCCGTGCCGCCATCCCGCTGCTGGAGCAGGCCAGGACCATCGAGGCCCGGCTGACCCCGGGTGCCGCCAACTATGCCGCCACCCTGTTCATCCTCGCCAAGGCCCACCACCGCCTGGGACAGGCGGACAAGGCCCGCGCCCTCTACCGGCAGGCTCTTCCCATCGCCACCCAGGCCGGCGACAGCGCCACTGCGGCCGGCATCCGGCGTCACCTCCGGCGCCTCGATGCCGGCCAGCCCCCCGACCTGGGCGCCCTGGCCG
>JALUTW010000375.1 GCA_027021685.1 Chromatiales bacterium
CAGCGTCCACTACATGCAGGAAGGGTCCCTGACGCTCGGGGAATGGCTGCGCTCGTTCCGGGGCGTGGAGGAAGGTGCCTGGTTCCATTGGCGTGACTGGCGGCCGTTCCTGCACATGGTCGGGGGATTGCTGGCACGGGCAGGCCGGTGGTTCCTCAAGCGGGTGGGGCTGCTGCGCGTGCCGCGACCGGCGGAGGCGACGGGATGAAGATTGCGGTGCTGATGTATCACGCCATCCCGCGGCGGCGGGAAGATCTGGAGAACGCCGATCCGCGGTACGCGGTGGATGCCGATGTCTTTCACCGCCATCTTCGGCAGGCTGCGGCCCGGGGTCTGGCAGTGCGCTCGGTGCGGGATCTGCTCGCCGAAGCGGCGGGCGGCGGGCAGGGCGCCGTGGGACTGACCTTCGACGACGGCCACGAGAGCAATTTTTCCCAGGCCTTTCCCCTGCTCCAGGATCTCGGGGCGACGGCGGATTTTTTCGTCAACCCCGCGGTGGTGGGTGGCAAGGGGTTCGTGACCTGGGCCGCGTTGCGGGAGATGGCCGACCACGGCATGTCCATCCAGTCGCACGGTTACACCCACCGGTACTTCGATGACCTGGCCCGGGACGAAGTCCGCCGCGAACTGTACGAGAGCAAGGCCATGCTGGAGGACCGCCTGGGCCGGCCGGTGAACCTGTTTGCGCCGCCGGGAGGCCGCATCACGCCCGAGGTGATGCGCATCGCGTGGGAACTGGGGTACGAGGCCGTGTGCACCTCGCGGCCCGGGTGCTGGAACGGCCGCGGTGGCCGCCGGGAGATACCGCGGCTGGCGGTGCTCGCGACCACCACCGGGCAGGCTGTCGATGCCTGGATGACCGGGCGGATCGCGGCGGTGGCCGTGCAGGCGGCACGCTATCGCCTCGCCCGGTGGGCCAAGCGCGCGCTGGGCAACCGGCGCTATGACGCCGTGCGCAGCAGTCTCCTGCGGCTGGCCGGGCGGCCGGGTTCCGCCGGGTGAGGTGACGTCATGAGGATTCTCTACGTGGTCTCCCTGTTTCCGTGCTGGTCGGAGACGTTCATCGTCCGCGAGCTGGAAGCGCTCCTGCGCCGCGGGGACGACGTGCGCATTCTCTCGCTCAAGCCCCCGCAGGAACGGCTGGTCCAGCCCGACGCCCAGGCCCTGTGTTCGCGCGTCATCTACCCTGCGGCCTGGCCCGTGGCCATGGTCAACGTGGCCGCGGCGGTGGTTCGCCACCCGTGGAAGAACATGAAGCTGCTGGGGGCCATGATCCGCGGGCTGTGGCGGCGCCCGGTCTCGCTCGCCAAGAGCCTCGTGGTGTGGTGGCGGACACTGGGATGCCTGCCCGCGGTCCGCCGCTGGCGGCCGGACATGGTCCATGCACACTGGGCCACTTACCCGTCCACGGGTGCCCTGATCCTGTCCGAGCATCTGGGGGTACCGTTTTCGTTCACGTCCCATGCCCACGACATCTTTCTCGAGGACCAGCTCCTGCAGTGGAAAATCCGCGCCGCCGCCTTCGGGGTGACCATCTCCCGCTTCAACTGCCGGTTCCTGGAACAGGAGCGCGGCCTGGACCTGGGCGACAAGATGCGGGT
>JALUTW010000376.1 GCA_027021685.1 Chromatiales bacterium
ACGGGTCGGTCACGGTCTACGGCAACCTGGTGGACCTGGAAGCGGCCGAGAGCATCGAACTCCGCGGCCCGGTGGAGAAAATCATCACCGCCCCCGCGCCGGTGCCCGCGGCCGAGCCGCCCCGGGCGGTGGCGGTGCCCCCGGTGCCCGAGCTGGACGCCGAGGGCCGCGAGCGCGAGGAACCTGCCCCCGGGCTGGTGGAGCTGGAATACACCTACCAGGACGGCACCCCCGTGGTGGGCGCGCCCTTCGACATCCTGTTCGCCGACGGCCAGTGGCAGCACGGCGAGCTGGACGGCCAGGGCCGCGCCCGGGTGGAAGGCCCGCCGGGGCCGGTGTACGTGGAGCTGGGCGAGGACACCCGCGACTGGACCCCCAACGCCGGGCCGGGGCCGCGCAACACCTACCACACCCCCGCCCTCGACCGGGCCGCGGCCGGCGCCCTGGTGGAGCGGGTGCGCGCCGACGGGCGGCTGCAGCAGATGGCGCGGGAGGCCGACCCCGGCGTGGGGGCCTGGATCTGGGGCGTGCTGCAGGGGGACTTCAACGAAAACCCCACCACTGCCCAGACCGTGGTGGCGTCGGTCATCACCATGATTCCCTTCCTGGACCAGGTGGCCGACGTGCGCGACATCATCGCCAACCTCATCAAGCTGTCCGACGAGGAAGGGCGCGAGGACCCGTGGAACTGGGTGGCGCTGGTGGTGACGCTCATCGGGCTCATCCCGGTGTTGGGCTCTGCCGTCAAGGGCGTGCTGAAGATCCTGCTCAGGAACGCCGAGGCGGGGCTGGATGTCATCCTGGCGGTGCTGCGGCGGCTGGGCAAGGGGGACCCGCTGCGGCTGCTGCGGGAGCTGGACTGGAAGGCGCTGCGGGGCGAGGTCAGGGAGCTGTTCGGGGAGGCGGTCTCGCGGCTGCAGGCGGCGGTGGACGCCCTGCGGGAATCGTCCCTGGTGCGGTGGCTGGCGGGCGAGGAGACCCTGGAGCAGCTGGCCCGCATCCGGCGCCAGCTCGAGGCCATCCGGCAGGCCGGGGCGCGGAAGCTGGACGAGGCGCTGGACCAGGTGCGGGCGCTGGTGGAGCGGGTGCTGGCGCGGGCCGAGCCGCGGCGGCGGGTGGAAGGGCGCACCGGGCAGCGGGTGGTGGCCCGGACCGAGGAGCTGGATCTGGCGGTGTTCACCGGCCGCCCGCGGGCCGGGGCGGCCAACCACCACCCCGGCCCCCACAACCGCGAGTGGGAAGACGTCCGCGTGGAACGTTTCAACACCGACGGCGCGGTGGACCTGAGAAAGCTCACGCCGGAGCAGCGCCAGGCCAGGAACCTGATGAAGAAGAACGGATGGAAAGAACGTGACCAATGGAGAAACATGCTCGCCTCCGGCACCGATTTCACCCGCCGCGAGGCGAGAAAGGGCGAACGGCTGTACAGTTTCGGCAGTAGCAGCTACAAGCCCAAGGACAAGCATGTCTCGCCGTACTGGCTGGACGAGGAATCGTTTCTGGAGGTGAAGCGGCGGTTTTACCGTGACGGGGTGTGGGACCGGCAGGGGGTGAAGGACTACCTGGCGCTGCCGTGAAAGAACCGGGCGGACGCCCTG
>JALUTW010000377.1 GCA_027021685.1 Chromatiales bacterium
CGACGCTGCCCACCGAGGTCCCGCCGTATTTCTGTACGATCAGCGCCACTGGCGTGCGTTCCCGTCCAAAAGGCGCAAATTAGACACTAATCTGATGGATTTGAAAAGGGCCGCTCAGGTGCCGAGCTGCCGGCGGACCCAGTCGGGAACCGAGGCCAGGGCCTCGTCGAGGCGCCCGGGGTCGCGGCCGCCGGCCTGGGCCATGTCGGGACGCCCGCCGCCGCGCCCGCCCACCTGCCGGGCCACGGCGTTGACCAGGTCGCCGGCCTTGAGGCGGCCGGTCTGGTCCGGGGTGACGCCGGCCACCAGCGAGACCTTGTCCCCGTCCACCGTGGCCAGGACCACGGCGGCGGAGCCCAGCTTGTTCTTGAGCTGGTCCAGGGTGGCGCGCAGGGTCCGGGCATCCGCCCCGTCCAGGCGCGCGGCCAGGACCTTGATGCCGTCCACCTCCACCGCCTGCGCCGCCAGGTCGTCGCCCTGGCTGGAGGCCAGGCGGGCCTTGAGGCGTTCCAGCTCCTTTTCGTACTGACGCTGGCGCTCCAGCAGGTGTTCCACCTTTTCCGCCGCCTCCTCGCGCGCGCACTTGAGCAGGGCGGCGATGCGGCCCAGGGCCGCCTCGCCCCGGTGGACCCAGTCCAGGGCCCGGGCCCCGGTGACGGCCTCGATGCGCCGCACCCCGGCGGCGATGCCGCTCTCGGCGGTGATCTTGAACAGGCCGATGTCACCGGTGCGGCGCACGTGGGTGCCGCCGCACAGCTCCACCGAGAAATCGCCCATGGACAGCACCCGCACCCGGTCGCCGTACTTCTCCCCGAACAGGGCCACGGCGCCGGCGGCGATGGCCTCCTGGTAGGGCAGCACCCGCGTTTCCACCGGCAGGTTGGCCCGGATGCGGTCGTTGACCAGGTCTTCGATGGCCCGGAGCTGCTCCGGGGTGAGCGGTTCGAAGTGGGAAAAGTCGAAGCGCAGGCGCTCGGCCTCCACCAGCGAGCCCTTCTGGGCCACGTGGCTGCCCAGCACCTTGCGCAGGGCCGCGTGGAGCAGGTGGGTGGCCGAATGGTTGAGCGCGATGTCGTGGCGGCGCTCGGCGTCCACCAGCGCCTCCACCGTGTCATTGACCTGGAGCGTGCCCTGCTCCACCCGGCCCAGGTGCAGGATGAGCTCGCCCTGCTTGCGGGTGTCGGTCACGCGGAAGCGCCCCGTGGGGCCCGCCAGCACCCCGGTGTCGCCCACCTGGCCGCCGGACTCGGCGTAGAAGGGCGTGCGGTTGAGCACCACCACGCCCTCGTCCCCCTCTTCGAGGATCTCGGCCTCGGTCCCGCCCTTGTACAGGTCGGTGACCGTGGCCGGCTCCCGCAGGTGCTCGTAGCCGGTGAAGTCGGTGTGGCCGTCGGCCTCGGCCGCCACCCCGTAGTCGGCGCCGAAGCGGCTGGCGGCGCGGGCCCGGGCCTTCTGCCGCGCCATGGCGGCGTCGAACCCGGCCATGTCCAGCTTGAGGCCGCGCTCGCGGGCGATGTCGGCGGTGAGGTCGGCGGGAAAGCCGTAGGTGTCGTACAGCTTGAACACGGTGTCGCCGGCGATGACGTCGCCGGACAGGTTGGCGATGGCCCGCTCCAGCAGGTGCATGCCCTGATCCAGGGTCTCGGCGAAGCGCTCCTCCTCGCCGCGCAGCACGCGCTCCACCTGCTCGCGGGCCTGGACCAGCTCCGGGTAGGCCGCCCCCATCTCGTCGGCCAGCGGCGCCACCAGGCGGTGGAAGAAGGGCTCGTGGACGCCCAGCTTGTAGCCGTGGCGGATGGCGCGGCGGATGATGCGGCGCAGCACGTAGCCGCGGCCCTCGTTGGAAGGCAGCACCCCGTCCACGATGAGGAAGCTGCAGGAGCGGATGTGGTCGGCGATGACCTTGAGCGAGCTGTGGCTCAGGTCCCCGGTCCCGGTGACCTCGGCCGCGGCCCGGATCAGGTGCCGGAACAGGTCGATGTCATAGTTGCTGTGCACGCCCTGCATCACCGCCGCCAGCCGCTCCAGCCCCATGCCGGTGTCCACCGAGGGCCGGGGCAGCGGGTGCAGCTCGCCGGTGGCGTCGCGGTTGTACTGCATGAAGACCAGGTTCCAGATCTCCACGTAGCGGTCGCCCTCGGCCTCGGGCGTGCCCGGGGGGCCGCCGGCCACCTCGGGGCCGTGGTCGTAGAAGATCTCGGAGCACGGGCCGCAGGGGCCGGTGTCGCCCATGGCCCAGAAGTTGTCGCTCTCGTAGCGCCGGCCGCCGGGCTTGTCGCCGATGCGCCGGAAGCGGGCCGGGTCGACGCCGATCTCGTCGAGCCAGATGGCGGCGGCCTCGTCGTCGTCCTCGTACACCGTCACCCACAGCCGCTCCGGCGGCAACCCGAGCACCCGGGTGAGCAGCTCCCAGGCATAGCCGATGGCCTCGCGCTTGAAGTAGTCGCCGAAGCTGAAGTTGCCCAGCATCTCGAAGAAGGTGTGGTGGCGCGCGGTGTAGCCCACGTTTTCGAGATCGTTGTGCTTGCCGCCGGCGCGCACGCAGCGCTGGGCCGAGGCGGCGCGGGTGTAGGGCCGGGTCTCGGTGCCCAGGAACACGTCCTTGAACTGCACCATGCCGGCGTTGGTGAACAGCAGGGTGGGATCGTTGGCCGGCACCAGCGGGCTCGAGGGCACGATCTCGTGCCCCCGCTCGCGGAAGAACTCCAGAAAAACGGTCCTGATCTCGTTGAGTTTCACGCTCGTCCCGTGTCCTGCCCGTGTGCCCTCAGTCGCCGCCCTCCAGGGCGCGGCGGATCTGCGCGGCGGTGAAGCCCCGCCCTTCGAGAAACCGTGCCTGGCGCGCCCGCTCCCGCTGGTCTGCGGGCGGGGCATCGCCGAAGCGCTTGCACCGCGCGGCCCGCGCCAGCGCCTCCCAGTCGGCGCCGGCCTGCGCCAGGCACTGCTCCACCAGCGGGTCGGCCACCTGGCGCTGGCGCAACTCGGCGATGATTCTCAGGGGACCGAACCCGCGCTGGATGCGCGCGGCCACGTAGGCCTCGGCAAAGCGCCGGTCGCTCAGCAGGCGCTCGGCCTCGAGATCGTCCAGGGCGGTGTCGATGTCCGCCTCCGGATAGCCCTTGTCCTGCAGCTTGCGCCGCAGCTCGCCGCGGCTGTGCTCGCGCCGGGCGAGGAATCCGATGGCCGCCTCGCGGACCGGACGCTGGGCCACCCCGGCCTCAGGCCTCGACCCCGGCCTCCTCCTCCGCCTCCGCCTTCGCCGCCGCCTTGCCCGGCAGGAGCTGCTCGCGGATGCGGGCCTCGATCTCCGAGGCGATGTCCGGGTTGTCGCGCAGGAACTGGCGCACGTTGTCCCGCCCCTGGCCGATGCGCTCGCCGTTGTAGCTGTACCAGGCCCCGGACTTCTCGATGATGCCCTGGGCCACGCCCAGGTCCAGCACCTCGCCGGCGTGGGAGATGCCCTCGCCGTAGAGGATGTCGAACTCCACCTGCTTGAACGGCGGCGCCACCTTGTTCTTGACCACCTTGACCCGGGTCTCGTTGCCCACCACCTCGTCACCGCGCTTGATGGCGCCGATGCGGCGGATGTCCAGCCGCACCGACGAGTAGAACTTGAGCGCGTTGCCTCCGGTGGTGGTCTCCGGGTTGCCGAACATGACCCCGATCTTCATCCGGATCTGGTTGATGAAGATGACCAGGGTGTTGGAGCGCTTGATGTTGGCGGTGAGCTTGCGCAGGGCCTGGGACATGAGGCGCGCGTGCAGGCCCACGTGGGAGTCGCCCATGTCGCCCTCGATCTCGGCCTTGGGGGTGAGCGCCGCCACCGAGTCCACCACCACCACGTCCACCGCCCCGGAGCGCACCAGCATGTCGGCGATCTCCAGCGCCTGCTCGCCGGTGTCGGGCTGGGACACCAGCAGGTCGTCCACGTTGACGCCCAGCTTTTCCGCGTACAGGGGGTCGAGGGCGTGCTCGGCGTCGATGAAGGCCGCGGTGCCGCCCTGCTTCTGGCACTGGGCGATGACCGAGAGAGTGAGCGTGGTCTTGCCCGAGGACTCCGGGCCGTAGATCTCCACCACCCGGCCGCGGGGCAGGCCGCCGATGCCCAGCGCGATGTCCAGCCCCAGGGAACCGGTGGAGATGGCCTCGATGTCGCGCGCGGCGGTGGAATCGCCCATGCGCATCACCGAGCCCTTGCCGAACTGCTTCTCGATCTGGCTCAGCGCCGCTGCCAGCGCCTTTTTCTTGTTGTCATCCATTGTCCAGAACCCCCTTTCTCTTCAAGGTTGCACGGCCCGTCCCCTGGACCGCGGCCGGTGATCACCGCCTGCCTGACTGATGCGCCCCATTATTCCACAAACCGCGATCGGCGGCCTAGCCCCGCGCTGGCGCCCGGCGCCCGGGTGGTCTATACATGGAGACGGCATGCACATCACCTCCTCCACCAATGCCTGGCCGCGGCCGCTGCCGGCGCCGCCCCGGCCCCATGCGGCGCCGCCCGCCGGCGGACCCCCGGCCACCCCGCCCCGGCCGGCGGCCACCGCCCTGCCTCCGGTCCCCCCGCCGCCGTCGCCGGCGGCCGCGTCCCGGACCCTCCCGGCCACCCATCGCGGCCGCCTGGCGGAGAGCCTGTACCGGGAGGTGGCCGCGCTGACATCCGCCGGCAGCGGCGAGCTGCTCAGCCGGCTGGATGTGAGCGCCTGAGCCCACCCACCACCATCGGCCTAACACTTCCGGCCACTGCCCCGGCCACCCTGCCGTCGCTAGACTGGTGGTGGCACGTGGGGGGCCTTGGGGGTCCCGCAAACAAACCCGCCCCGGTTCCGGGAATGCGACGGGGCGGCAGCAGTTCCTGATGCACGAGACCACCATCGCCGTGCGCCTCTCGGGCCTGCCCGACCTGGAGGCGCTGGGCCGGCGCTGGCAGCGGCTCGAAGCCGAGGCCCGCCCGCCCTACTTCCTGTCCTGGGCCTGGATCGGCACCTGGCTGGCCATGCGGCCGCCGGGGCCCGAGCCGTGGCTGCTGGTGGCGGAGCAGGCCGGGCGTACCGTGGGCCTGGGCATCGTCATGCGCGACACCGTGCGGCTGCCGGGCGGCCTGCACCTGCGCCGCCTGCTCCTCAACGACAGCAGCGACTTCGACTACAACCTCAACCCCGAGTACAACGGCCTGCTGGTGGAGCCCGGCCTGGGCACGGGCGTGGCCCGGGCGGCGCTGGCCTACCTGGCGGAAACCGTGCCCCGCTGGGACGAGCTGTGCCTGCACGGACTCGACCTGGCCGACCCCCTGGCCGACCCGGAGCCCGCCCGGGCCGCCGGCCTGGAAGTCCGCGAGCTGTGGCGCCAGCCGGTGCCGCGGGTAAACCTGGAGGCCCTGCGGCGCGGGGGGCGGCCCTACACGGAGACCCTCAGCCCCTCCACCCGGGCCCGGCTGCGGCGCGCCCGGCGCGGTTATGCCGCCTGGGGAGAGCTGATCCTGGACCAGGCGGCGAGCCGGGAGGAGGCCCACGAGTTCTTCTCCGGCCTCAAGGCCCTGCACCAGGTGTGCTGGACCTCGCGCGGGCGCCCCGGCTCCTTCAACAAGCGCCACTGGGAGCCCTTCCACCGCGCCCTCATCGATGCCCGCTTCGGGGCCGGCGAGATCCAGCTCCTGCGCCTGAGGGCGGGCAACCGGATCCTGGGTTATCTGTACAACCTCGTGGCGGGGGGCCACGTGTACTTCATCCAGAGCGGGCTCAAGCAGGAAGCCGATCCCCACCTCAAGCCCGGCTACCTCGCCCATGTCCTGGCGGTGGAGCACAACCTGGCCCTGGGCCACAGGCTCTACGACTTCCTCGCCGGCGAGGCCCGCTACAAGGCCAGCCTGGCCACCGAGGCCGGCGAGATGATCTGGCTGCGCCTGTACCGGCCGGGGCCGCGCATGCGGGTGGTGAACCTCGCCCGCCGCCTCCGAAGCCGGCTGCACAAAAAAGCCGGGGGCAAATGAGAATCATTTGCCCCCGGCCCCTCCTTTCGCCCGCTTACAGCGGCGCCGACTCGCAGGCCAGCAGGCGCGCATAGGCCGCCCGTGCCGGCGTACCGCCGAAGCGCTCCAGCAGGCCCCGCAGCCGGGCCAGGCGGCGCAGGCGGAGCACCTTCTCCAGCTGGGCCCCCTGGCGCTCCAGGGCCAGTATCCGGTCCTCCAGGGCCACCAGGGCGTCCTGGGCCTGCACCAGCTCCGGGTACTCCGGCTGCGCCCGGATCCAGCCCTCCACCTCGCCCAGGCCGCCCGCCAGGAGCCGCCGGAAGGCCCGGGTGTAGGGCCAGAACACCTGGGGCCAGCGGGCCTCCAGGCGGGCCTGGAGGGCGGCCTGGGCGGCGTCCACCCGCTCCCCCAGCGCGTCCCGCTCCCGGCGCATGACGGCCAGGCGCGAGCGCTGGTCCAGCAGGCGCCGGCGCACCTGGGCCGCGAGCCCCGGGGCATCCGGGTCCAGTCCCAGGCGCCGGGCGACCCGGGCTGCCAGCTCGCCGTACTCGTTGGCCGGCAGCCCGGCCAGCGGCAGGTGGCGCAGGTACCAGGGCTCCCAGTGCTCCAGAAAGACCTCGCTGGTGGAGCGTGACAGATCGGTGCTCTCGGCCACCGCCAGACTGTAGAGGTGGGCCTCGCGCGGGCTCACCCGCCCGTCGCCGTCGGCGTCCGGCTCTCCTGCCAGGGGCGCCCCGGTGCGGGTACGGCCGGCCAGGGCGCTGAAGAAATAGGTGGTGTAATCGCGGTAGTCCCCGGTGTCCACGCTGGGCGTGCACCCCTCCGACTCCCGGTCCGGGGCCTGGGCCAGGAAGCCGCAGCGGTCCTGCGGTGCCAGGCCCTGCCGGGGATCCGCGCCGCGGAAGATGAGGCGGGCGAAACCACCGGAGAAACACTGGGGAAAGAAGAACCGCACCCGGCTCTTCCCGTGCGCCCCGTCCAGGATGCGCGCCAGGTCACGGACGGACAGGCGGGTGTCCTGCCACAGGCGCAGCGTGTTGCCGGCCGGATCGGTCTCGTCGTAACCGCCGTGGCCCTGGTAGATGAACACCAGCTCGTCACCGGGCCCCAGGTTCCGGACCTCGCGCGCCAGCACGGCCTCCACCTCGGCGGCCGTGGCCGGACCCGTGGCCGGCACCCGGTGGGGATGCCAGAAGCGGGTGTCCGCCGCCTGCGAGCCGAACAGCCGCGCCAGGGGTCCCGGCCGCGACCCGGCCCCTTGCGCGTGCTGGCCATAGACGTCGTGGCTGCCCCCGCGGCCGTCGCCGTAGAGGACCTCGACGGGGGTGCCGGGGCGGGTCCGCTCCAGCCAGTCCAGCAGCCACAGGGTGTTGAGTTCGATGGAGACCTGGGAATCGTCGATGTTGGGCCCACCGCCCACCACCAGGTAGCGGGTCCCGGCCGCGGCGGCCGCCGGCGCCAGCAGGCAGAGCGCCAGCACGACGCCGCGCATCACCAGCGCCCCTCCCGGCCACGGCCCCGCCCGGCCCAGGCCGCCGGCAGGGCCGCCACCAGC
>JALUTW010000378.1 GCA_027021685.1 Chromatiales bacterium
CGGCACCGGAAAGAAGGACGACTCGGCGAAGCTGAGCGCGGCCAGGTAGCGGGGGGCGTGGGGATGGCGCGACCAGCGCAGGGCCAGGTCGTAGAGGCGGCTGAAGATCCTCACCCGGGGCGCCCCTGCACCAGCGGCACGAAGGTCACCGCATCGAGCACCGTGCGGCGGATCCCGTCCCCGTCGCGCACCAGGCGCAGGAGCTGCTGGCGGCCGCTCTCGCCCACCGGGATCACCATGCAGCCGCCGTCGGCGAGCTGGGCCAGCAGTGCCTCGGGCACCACCGCCGGTGCCGCCGTGACCAGGATGGCATCGAAGGGGGCGTGCGCCTCCCAGCCCCAGCTCCCGTCGCTGTGGCGCAGGGCCACGTTGTGCAGGCCCAGCGCGGCCAGGCGCTCCCGCGCCCGGCGCAGCAGCGGCTCGATGCGCTCCACGCTCCAGACCCGCTCCACCAGCTGGGCCAGCACCGCGGTCTGGTAACCGGAGCCGGTGCCCACCTCCAGCACCCGGCGCGGTGTGCCGCCGGCCAGCAGCGCCTCGGTCATGCGCGCCACCACGTAGGGCTGGGAGATGGTCTGGCCATGGCCGATGGGCAGGGCCGAGTCCTCGTAGGCCCGGCTGGCCAGGGCCTCGTCCACGAACAGGTGCCGGGGCGTGGCCCGCAGCACCGCCAGCACGCGCTCGTCGGCGATGCCGCGGCGGCGCAGCCGGTCCACCAGCCGGTCCCGGGTGCGCTGCGAGGTCATGCCGATGCCGCGCGGGTCGGGCCGGCTCACGTGTCCACCTCCTCCAGCCATTGCGCGATGCGGCCCAGGGCGTTGTGCTGGGTGAGATCCACCTTGATGGGGGTGACCGAGACCCAGCCCTGGCGCACGGCATGAAAATCGGTGCCCTCGCCGGCGTCCTGCTCCGGGCCCGGCGGTCCCACCCAGTAGATGTCGCGCCCGCGGGGATCCCGCGCCCGGATCACCGGCTCCGACTTGTGGCGGTGTCCCAGGCGCGTGGCCTTCAGTCCGGCCAGGGCGTCGCGCGGCCGGTCCGGCACGTTGACGTTGAGCAGGGTGTCCGGCGGCAGCGGATGGCGCTGTAGCCGCTGCACCAGGTCCACCGCCACCGCGGCAGCGGTATCGAAGTGTTTCGGATCGGGTCCCACCAGGGACACCGCGATGGCGGGCAGCCCGAGAAAACGTCCTTCCATGGCGGCGGCCACGGTGCCCGAGTAGATCACGTCGTCGCCCAGGTTGGCACCGGCGTTGATGCCCGACACCACCATGTCCGGTTCGCGCTCCAGCAGGCCGGTGATGGCCAGGTGGACGCAGTCGGTGGGCGTGCCGTCCACGCGAATGAAACCGTTTTCGGTGATGGTGGCACGGATGGGAAAATCCAGGGTCAGCGAGTTGCTGGCACCGGAACGATCGCGATCGGGCGCCACCACGGTGACACGGGCGATGCGTCCCAGCGCCTCGGCCAGACAGGCCAGCCCCGGGGCCTGGTAGCCGTCGTCGTTGCTGATGAGAATGTGCACAACCCCGTACCGCTCTGGGCCTGTGGTATTCTGCGCGAAAGCACGCCGGCTGACAAATACGGGATCCACAG
>JALUTW010000379.1 GCA_027021685.1 Chromatiales bacterium
GGCTTCACGTGCACGGCAATCTCGTGGCCGTGTTCGATGCCCTGCTGGAGAAGGTGGAGGGGTCGAAAAAAATGCCGCGGGAAACCTCCATCCACGCCATGGCGGCCGAACACAAGGGCCCGCGCCGGCGCCACTTCCGCCTCGCCAACGAGGGAAAATGGCAGTCCGATGCCACGCCCATCAAGCCCCAGCGCCTCATGTACGAACTGGGCCGCCGCCTGCCGCCGGCCACGCGCTATTTTGCGGACTCCGGCAACAGCATGGTCTGGGCCATTCACTACCTGCTGCCTTTTGATCGCCGGGTGGCCGGCCGGCGGGGGGTGAACGTGCCGCTGTTCCAGACCGCCACCGAGTGGGCCAGCATGGGCTGGGCCATCGGTGCGGCGGTGGGGGCGGCCCGGGCCCGCAGCGACATGCCGGTGGTGTGCATCACCGGCGACGGGGCCCTGCTCATGTCCGGCCAGGAACTCACGGTGGCGGTGCAGGAGCGCCTGCCCATGCTGTTCATCGTGCTCAACGATGCGGCACTGGGCATGGTCAAGCACGGCCAGCGCCTCAACGGGGCCGAGCAGGTGGGGTTCGAGCTGCCCAGGGTGAACTTTGCCGACGCGGCGCAGGCCATGGGCGCGCGCGGGCACGTGGTGAGGTCGCCGGCAGACCTGGCGGCCCTGGACCTCAAGGCCCTGTGCCGGGCCGGCGGGCCGGTGGTGCTGGACGTGCACGTGGACCCCGCCGAGATCCCGCCCATGAGTGCCCGGCTCAAGGTCCTCAGGGGCGGTGCCGGGTGAGGACCGGAGGGTGAGCGCCGGCGAGACCATCCGCAGCCGCATCTGGAGCGAAGAGCCGGCGCCCGACAACCCGTTCCAGGCCCGGGTCTGCCGCTGCGCCGGCTACGACGTCTACGGGGAGGTGATTCGCAAGGCCGGCTGGAGCGAGTACCTGTACCTGCTGTTTCGGGGCGAGCGGCCGGCGCCGGACCAGGCCCGTGCCCTGGAGCGGCTGGCCCTGGCCCTGGCCAACCCGGGGCCGCGGGATCTCTCGGTGCGCGCGGCCATGAACGCCGGTGTCGGCGGCTCCACCAGTGCCTCGGCCCTCATGGCCGCGCTGGCGGTGGGGGCCGGGGTCTCGGGCGGAGCGCATGAGGTCTTCCTGGCTGCCGAGGTGTTTGACCGGCACGGCGCCGATGCCGCCGGCTGGGCCGCCACCCTGGCCCATCCGTCGGCCCACTGGCACGAGGACTTCTGGCCGGCGGTGGAGCACCCGCCCGGCTTCGAGCCCTACGCCGATCACTGCGCCCTGCCGGTGAGGCAGACCCTGGACGCCGTGGTGGAGGTGATGCCCGGGGGGCTGGCGCAGGAACTGCGCGATGGCCGCGAAGCGCTGGAACGGGCCGCCGGCGCACCCCTGGCCATGACCGGGGCGGCGGCGGCGGTGCTGGTGGATCTGGGTTTCCCCCCGGAACAGGCGGAGATGCTGTTTCTGCTGCTGCGCCTGCCGGGGGCGGCGGTGCACGCCCTGGAGCAGCGCGGCTACGGCTGGCGCAAGTATCCCTTCTTCCGCGACGGCCTGGTGCTCACCGACGATCCGGGCCCG
>JALUTW010000380.1 GCA_027021685.1 Chromatiales bacterium
GGACGCCCGCGAGAAGGGGGCCAGGGCCGAGGCGGCCTGGAACGAGAAATTCGCCGCCTACAAGGCCGCCCATCCCGACCTGGCGGCCGAGCTGGAGCGGCGCATGAAGGGCGAGTTCCCCGCGGACTGGGCGGAGAAGGCCCGTGCCGTGATCGCGGAGATGGTGGCCAGGAACGACAAGATGGCCACGCGCAAGGCGTCGCAGGCCGCCATCAATGCCTATGCCCCGCTGCTGCCGGAGATGCTGGGCGGTTCGGCCGACCTCACCGGCTCCAACAACACCGACTGGAAGGGTTCGGTCTCCATCACCAACACGGTGGCCGACGGCAACTACATTCACTACGGCGTGCGCGAGTTCGGCATGGCCGCCATGATGAACGGCATGGCCCTGCACGGCGGCTTCATCCCCTACGGCGGCACCTTCCTGGTGTTCTCCGATTACGCGCGCAACGCCCTGCGCATGTCGGCGCTCATGAAGCTGCGCACCATCTATGTCTTCACCCACGACTCCATCGGTCTGGGCGAGGACGGCCCCACCCACCAGCCCATCGAGCACGTGGCCTCCCTGCGCATGATCCCCAACATGTCGGTGTGGCGGCCCTGTGACCTGGTGGAGACGGCAGTGGCCTGGAAGGCGGCACTGGAGCGCAGTGACGGGCCCACCTCGCTCATTCTCACGCGCCAGAACCTGGAGCCGCAGAGCCGCACCGAGGCCCAGGTGGCCGACATCGCCCGCGGCGGCTACATTCTGCGCGACTGCGAGGGCACGCCCGAGCTGATCCTCATCGCCACCGGCTCCGAGGTGGCCCTGGCCATGGGCGCGGCCGAGGTGCTGGCCGGCGAGGGGCGCAAGGTGCGGGTGGTCTCCATGCCCAGCACCGACGTGTTCGACGCCCAGGACGCCGGCTACCGCGAGCAGGTGCTGCCGGCGGCGGTGACCGCGCGGGTGGCCATCGAGGCCGGGGTGACCGACTTCTGGCGCAAGTACGTGGGCCTGGAAGGCCGCGTGGTGGGCATCGACCGCTTCGGCGAGTCGGCCCCGGCGTCCGATCTCTTCAAGCACTTTGGCTTCACCGTGGACAACGTGGTCAAGGTCGCGAAGGAAATCATCTGACAACAAACTGCTTTTCGATTTTGTTTATCAGGGGAGTCACATCATGACAATCAAGGTTGGCATCAACGGCTTTGGCCGCATCGGCCGCATGGTCTTCCGCGCGGTGAGCAAGGAGTTCCCGGACATCGAGATCGTCGGCATCAACGACCTGCTCGATCCCGATTACCTGGCCTACATGCTCAAGTACGACTCGGTGCACGGCCGCTTCGAGGGCGACATCGGCGTCGACGGCAGCAACCTGGTCGTCAATGGCAAAAAGATCCGCCTCACCGCAGAGCGCGATCCGGCCAACCTCAAGTGGGGCGACCTGGACGTGGACGTGGTGGTGGAGTCCACCGGCCTGTTCCTCACCGAGGAGACCTGCCAGAAGCACCTGGACGCCGGCGCCAGGAAGGTGGTGCAGAGCGCCCCGTCCAAGGACGCCACCCCCATGTTCGTCTACGGCGTGAACCACGAGACCTACGCCGGCCAGAAGATCATCTCCGCCGCGTCCTGCACCACCAACTGCCTGGCCCCGGTGGCCAAGGTGCTGCATGACAAGTGGGGCATCAAGCGCGGCCTCATGTCCACCGTGCACGCCGCCACCGCCACCCAGAAGACGGTGGACGGTCCTTCCATGAAGGACTGGCGCGGCGGCCGCGGCATCCTCGAGAACATCATCCCGTCGTCCACCGGCGCGGCCAAGGCCGTGGGCAAGGTCCTGCCCGACCTCAACGGCAAGCTCACCGGCATGGCCTTCCGCGTGCCCACCTCCGACGTGTCGGTGGTGGACCTCACCGTCGAGCTCAGCAGCGGGGCCAGCTACGACGACATCTGCAAGGCCATGAAGGAGGCCTCCGAGGGCAGCCTCAAGGGCGTGCTGGGCTACACCGAGGACAAGGTGGTCTCCACCGACTTCCGCGGCGTGGGGACCCCGTCGGTGTTCGACGCCGGCGCCGGCATCCAGCTGGACGAGACCTTCGTCAAGGTGGTGTCCTGGTACGACAACGAGTACGGCTACACCTGCAACATGATGCGCATGGTGCAGCACGTCGCCAAGTAAGGCCGACGCCGGGGGCGGGTCCGGAACCCGCCCCCGCCCTCTCCGGTCCGCCGGCAGAGGGGAAGGCCTTGGCCCGGGCCAAGGCCTTCCGCTTTGCCCAAACATTTCTGGAGACTGACCCATGTCCGTAATCAAGATGACCGACCTGGACCTGGCCGGAAAGCGGGTCCTGATCCGTGAAGACCTCAACGTGCCCGTCAAGGACGGCAAGGTGGCGTCCGACAAGCGCATCCGTGCCAGCCTGCCCACCATCGAGCACGCCATGAAGGCCGGGGCCCGGGTCATGCTCATGTCGCACCTGGGCCGGCCCACCGAGGGCGAGTACGACGAGCAGTTCTCGCTCAAGCCGGTGGCCGAGCATCTCTCGGGCCTGCTGGGCAAGCCGGTGCGCCTGGTCCAGGACTACCTGGAGCGGCCGCCGGAGGTGGCCGAGGGCGAGGTGGTCATCCTCGAGAACGTACGCTTCAACAAGGGCGAGAAGAAGAACGACGACGAGCTGGCCAGGAAGTACGCCGCCCTGTGCGACATCTACGTGATGGACGCCTTCGGCACCGCCCACCGGGCCCAGGCCTCCACCCACGGGGTGGCCAGGTATGCCCCGGTGGCCTGCGCCGGGCCGCTGCTGGCGGCGGAGCTGGAGGCCCTGGGCAAGGCCCTGGACAACCCCAGGCGGCCCATGGTGGCCATCGTCGGCGGGTCCAAGGTCTCCACCAAGCTGACGGTGCTGGATTCGCTGTCGAAGATCGTGGACCAGCTCATCGTCGGCGGCGGCATCGCCAACACCTTCATCGCCGCGGCGGGGTACAATGTGGGCAAGTCCCTCTACGAGCCGGACCTGGTGGACGAGGCCAGGCGCCTGATGGAGGCGGCCCGGGCCAAGGGCGGCGAGATCCCGGTGCCCACCGACGTGGTCACCGGCAAGGAGTTCTCGGAGACCGCCAAGGCCGAGACCAAGAAGGTGAGCGAGGTGGCCGATGACGACATGATCTTCGACATCGGCCCCGAGACCGCCGCCACCTACGCCGACTATCTGAAGAAGGCCGGCACCATCGTCTGGAACGGCCCCGTGGGCGTGTTCGAGTTCGACCAGTTCGGCGAGGGGACCAGGGCCCTGGCCCTGGCCATCGCCGAGAGCCCGGCCTTTTCCATCGCCGGCGGCGGCGATACCCTGGCCGCGGTGGACAAGTACGGCATCGCCGACCGCGTTTCCTACATCTCCACCGGCGGCGGTGCCTTCCTCGAGTTTCTCGAGGGCAAGAAGCTGCCGGCGGTGGCGATCCTGGAGGAACGCGCCAGGGGCTGAGGGCACCGCACGCCCCGCCCGGCGCAGACAGAGGACATATGCTCAGACGAACCAAGATTGTCGCCACCCTGGGTCCGGCCACCGACGACCCCAAGGTGCTGGACCGGGTCATCGAGGCCGGGGTGGACGTGGTGCGGGTCAACTTCTCCCACGGCACGCCGGAGGAACACCTGGAGCGGGCCGAGCGGGTGCGCAACCGGGCCCGGGCCCACGGCCGCCAGGTGGGCGTGCTGGTGGACCTGCAGGGACCCAAGATCCGCATCGAGAGGTTCAAGGAAGGCAAGGTCGTCCTCAAGGACGGTGACACCTTCATACTGGACACCCGGCTCGATCCGGACGCCGGCGACACCGAGCGGGTGGGTACCTCCTACAAGCAGCTTCCCGACGACGTCAACCGCGGTGACACCCTGCTGCTGGACGACGGCCGCATCACCCTGTGGGTCAACGAGGTCACCGAGCACGAGGTGATCTGCCGGGTGATCACCGGCGGCGTGCTGTCGGACCGCAAGGGCATCAACCGCCAGGGCGGCGGCCTGTCGGCCCCGGCGCTGACCCACAAGGACCGCGAGGACATCCGCACCGCCGCCGCCATGCAGGCGGACTACCTGGCGGTGTCCTTCACCCGCCACGCCGACGACGTGCACGAGGCGCGCGAGCTGCTGCGCGCCGCCGGCGGCCACGGCGGCATCGTGGCCAAGATCGAGCGGGCCGAGGCCCTGGATGCCATCGAGGGCATCATCGACGCCGCCGACGCCATCATGATCGCCCGCGGCGACCTGGGGGTGGAGATCGGCGACGCCGCCCTGCCGCCGGTGCAGAAGCGCCTCATCTCCCTGACCCGGGAGATGAACCGGGTGGTGATCACCGCGACCCAGATGATGGAGTCCATGGTCCACTCCAAAATCCCCACCCGGGCCGAGGTTTTTGACGTGGCCAACGCCGTGCTCGACGGCACCGACGCGGTGATGCTGTCGGCCGAGACCGCCACCGGCGAGTACCCGGACGCGGCCATCGCCGCCATGGACCGCATCTGCCGCGAGGCCGAGAAACAGCGCGCCGTGACCCGCTCCCACCACCGCATCGACACCGAGTTCAAGCGGGTGGACGAGGCCATCGCCATGGCCACCATGTACACCGCCAACCACCTGGGGGTGAAGGCCATCGCCGCACTCACCGAGTCCGGGTCCACCGTGCTGTGGATGTCCCGCATCAGCTCCGGGATTCCCATCTACGCCTTGACGGGTCACGTGGAGACGCGTAGAAAAGTAACCCTCTACCGCGGCGTGTACCCGGTCAGCTTCAGCACCACCACCCAGGATCATGCCGAGGTCAACAAGGAGGCGGTGGACGAGCTGCTGCGCCGCGGCGCCGTGCGCGACGGCGACCTGGTGATCATCACCAAGGGCGACCTCATGGGCGTGCACGGCGGCACCAACGCCATGAAGATCGTGCGCGTGGGCGACATGGTTTGAAAAAACAACGGTTTGAAACACCCGCTGCTTGCCACGGATTCTGAAGAACCCGCAACCCTAAGGAGGTCACCATGGCCCTGATTACCCTTCGCCAGCTGCTGGATCATGCCGCCGAGCACGGCTACGGCATGCCGGCCTTCAACGCCAACAACATGGAGCAGGTTCACGCCATCATGCAGGCCGCCGCCGCGGTGGACGCGCCGGCCATCATCCAGGCCTCCGCCGGCGCCCGCAAGTACGCCGGCGAGCCGTTCCTGCGCCATCTGATCCTGGCCGCGGTGGAGATGTATCCCGACATCCCCATCTGCCTGCACCAGGACCACGGGGCCTCGCCGGGGGTCTGCGCCCGTTCCATCCAGTCCGGCTTCACCTCGGTGATGATGGACGGCTCCCTCATGGAGGACATGAAGACCCCGTCGTCCTACGAGTACAACGTGGAGGTCACCCGCAAGGTGGTGGAGATGGCCCATGCCTGCGGCGTCTCGGTGGAGGGCGAGCTGGGCTGCCTGGGTTCGCTGGAGACCGGCATGGCGGGCGAGGAGGACGGCTCCGGCGCCGAGGGCGTGCTGTCCAAGGAGCAGCTTCTCACCGACCCCGAGCAGGCCGCCGACTTCGTGGAAAAGACCGGGGTGGACGCCCTGGCCATCGCCATCGGCACCTCCCACGGCGCCTACAAGTTCACCCGGCCGCCCACCGGCGACATCCTGGCCATCGACCGCATCAAGGAGATCCACGCCCGCATCCCCAACACCCACCTGGTGATGCACGGCTCCAGCTCGGTGCCCCAGGACTGGCTGCAGATCATCAACAGCTATGGCGGCGACATGGGCCAGACCTACGGCGTGCCCGTGGAGGAGATCCAGGAAGGCATCAAGCACGGCGTGCGCAAGGTCAACATCGACACCGACCTGCGCATGGCCTCCACCGGTGCCATCCGCAAGTTCCTGGCCGAGAACCCCAAGGAGTTCGACCCGCGCAAGTTCCTCAAGGCCTCCACCCAGGCCATGATGGAGATCTGCAAGGCCCGCTACGAGGCCTTCGGCGCCGCGGGCATGGCCTCCAGGATCAAGCCCATGTCCATCGAGGAGATGACCCGCCGCTACGCCTCGGGCGAGCTGGACCAGAAGGTCACCAAGGCGGCCTGATCCCGCCGCGCAGGGGGAGACGCGAGGGGCAGGGCGACCTGCCCCTCTTTTCTTTCCGGGAACCCGTACCTCATGGAGCTGTCCGATCCCGCCGACACCGGCGCCGTGCTGGAAGCCGTGGCCGCGCTGGTGGAAGCCGATCCCCACGCCGGCCCGGCGCTGGTGCTCTATGCCCTGGCCCGGACCCTGGCCAGCCCCCGCGGGGGCTGCATGTACCGGCTGGACAAGCTGGCCGATCTCGCCCCCGAGCACCGCCGCCTGGCCTACGGCCTGATGGAGGCCATGGCCTCGGGGGCGGCGCGCGGGCCCGCCTGGGAGGCCTTCCTCGCCCGCCTGGACGCCGCCTACACCCGCCGATAATCCCTTTCCAATCAAGGCACAACGCCTGCGCTCAAGGCCCGCCCCCGGCCAGACGATAAGCCGGGTAAGAGAGGCCCCAAGGGCCCGGGAGGCGTGCCATGCATCGACGCCGTGTCAATCGGTTCGTGGCGCAGGCGGCGGTCCGCCGCCGGCCGCGGACTCCCCTGTGGGCCGGGGCCCTGCTGCTGGCCCTGGGGCTGCTGGCGGCCGGGCGCCTGCCGGCCGCCGTGACCGTGGAGCACCGCGTGGACGCGGCCGCTCTGGCCGGCCTGGGCGTGGCTGCGCCGGTGGCGCGCGAGGCCCTGGCCGTGGGCCGGGACGCCTGGCACCGGGCCGACTACGCCCTGGCCCGGCGCTGGCTGCGGGTGGCGGCCGAGGCGGGCGAGGCCGAGGCCCAGTACCTGCTGGGCATGATCTATGACGCCGGCCACGGCCTGCCGGCGCCCGACCCGGTGCAGGCCGCGTCCTGGTACCGGCGCGCGGCCCGGGCCGGCCATGCCCAGGCCCAGCACAACCTGGGGGCGGCCTACCTGGCAGGCGACGGCGTCCCGCGCGACGTGGCCGCCGCCCTGCGCTGGTGGCACCGTGCCGCCGCCGGGGGCAGCGTGGATGCCCAGTTCAATCTCGGCGTCATCTACGCCCTGGGGCGCTACGGGGTGCGGCGCGACATGGAGCGGGCGCTGCACTGGTGGCGGCGCGCCGCCATCCTCGGTGATCCCATGGCCCAGTACAACCTGGGCACCCTGTATGCCAACGGCGACGGCCCGGTGCGCTCGTACTGCGAGGCCCAGCGCTGGTGGGAACGTTCCGCCGCCAAGGGTGTGAGCCAGGCGGCCCTGGCCCTGCAGATCCTGCGCTCGCGCCCCGACTACATCGGCTGCTGGTGACGTTCAGCTGCCAGATGTCCGATGTCCGAGACCTGACGCCTGGCATCTGACCGCCTACACGTGAAAGTGGGCGCCCGCCTTCTGGCCCACGCCCACCGCGCCCTTGTCCAGGTACAGCGCCC
>JALUTW010000381.1 GCA_027021685.1 Chromatiales bacterium
CTTGCCGGTGGACTCGGCAATGAGCTGCTCCAGCCAGGCCCCCAGGGAGCGCAGCCCGGGAGAGCAGAACACCGTCAGCTTGTCGCGCCCGGCGCGGGCCGCCTCCCCCAGCACCAGGCCCAGCGCGAGTCCCGGGTTGGTCTCCGCCGGTGCATCCGGCCCGCATGCGGTGACCATGGCCCGCGCACGCCGGAGCAGCCACTCCACGTCCAGCCCCATGGCCGCGGCCGGCACCAGGCCGAAGGGTGAAAGGGCCGAGTAGCGCCCGCCGATGCCGGGCCGGCCATGGAACACGGCCCGGAAACCGCGCTCGGCGGCCACCCGCTCCAGCCTCGAGCCGGGATCGGTGACCGCCCCGAAATGCTCTGCCGCGCGTTTGTCGCCCAGCACCCGGCCGGCCTGCTGAAAGAAATAGTCCATGAGGATGTTGGGTTCCAGCGTGGTGCCGGACTTGCTCGCCACCAGGAACACGGTGCGGGCGTAGTCGAGGCGGGAGGCGACGGTGCGAATCTGGGCCGGGTCGGTGGAGTCGAGGATGATCCAGTCCGGGTGCTCCGGCTGCGGCCCGAAGGTCAGGCGCAGCACCTCCGGCGCCAGGCTGGAACCGCCCATGCCCAGCAATACCCCGTGGGTGAAGTAGCGGCCCTCCACCCAGTGGTAGACCCGCTTGAACTCGCCCATGTCCGCCAGGGCATCGTCCACCGCACCGAGCCAGTCCAGCCAGCGCCCCTCGTCGCCGCCGGTCCACAGGCCGGCGTCGCGCGCCCACAGCCGGGCCATCCGGTCCTCCGCCTGCCACCGCGCCCGGGCCTCTTCCACCCGCTCCCGCAGGCCGGCCGGCAGGCTCATGGACTGGAGCCCGACATCGGGGACGGCGGTGGTTTCCGTTGCAGACATGGCGCGTGCTCCCTTGGCGCAAATATCGTTCCTGTTATACTCGGTTCCAACGCGCTTTGGAATCGGTCACCATGACACGTACCGTTCTCCTGCTGCTTTCTCTCGTCATGCTGGCGTTGCCCGCCGCGGCCACCGCAGGCGGCTTCGACCGGGGTGCCGTGCGCATCGACCTCGGCGTGGCCCGCGGCCGTGCCTTCGATCAGGATTACACCATCTACGGGCTGGGGGCCGGGTACTACGTGGCCGACGGGATCGAGGTGGGGCTGGACTATTCCGCATGGCGCGGCGACGGTCCCGACATCGACCAGTACAGCCCCAGCATCCGGCTGGTCCTGCGGGCCGGGGGGTTCCGCCCCTACCTGGGGGCCTTCTACCGCGCCACCCGCGTGGACGGGGTGGAGGACAGTGATGCCTGGGGCGGGCGCGCCGGTTTCTACATGGCCGCCGGCCGCGGTGCCCACTGGGGCGTGGGCGTGGCCTACCTCCGCTACCTGGATTGCGACGAGGCCGTCTACGGAAGCTGCAGCGAGACCTACCCCGAGTTCAGCCTCGTGTTCCATCTCTGAGAAACGGTGTGCCGGGGGAACTGCCCGGTGCCCCCTCACCCCGACCCCTCTCCCCCGCGATGCGGGGGAGAGGGGTCGGAAAAAACCGGTCGCGGCGCCAGGCCCCCGCGGCGGGCGAAAAGACGGTCCCCTCTCCCGCCGGGAGAGAGCCAGGGTGAGGGGATCGGAACACAGGTTTTTTTCCTGCTCGCGCAACCCTCCCCGCCCCAGACCCGGCATCCCCCGGGGAAGGAATTTATGCAACGAATCAGGTTAAAATACTCCTTCGCTGCAAGCCGCCGGGACGCATGGCGTCCGGGAGGCTTGCTTGCGCGTGCACGACCATGAGCCAGACCTGCGACATCTTCTCGCCGCCTCTCCCCGGGACCCCCGGCCGGCGCCTGCGCTGGGGCCGGCTCTACGGGGCCGGCCCCGGCCTCGCCCTGGCCCGGGCGGCGGCGATCCACGACGGCCCGCTGCTGGTGGTGACGCCGGATCCCGCATCGGCCCAGCGGCTGGAGTACGCGCTGCAGTTCTTCCTTCGGGGCAGCGACCTGCCCCTGCTCCACTTCCCGGACTGGGAAACGCTGCCCTACGACGTGTTCTCTCCCCACCAGGACATCGTTTCCGAGCGCCTGGCCACTCTCTACCGGCTGCCCGGCGTGGAGCGCGGGATCCTGGTGGTGCCGGTACAGACCCTCATGCACCGGTTGTGTCCCGCCGCCTACGTGCAGGCCAACGCCCTGCTGCTGGAGGTGGGCCAGCGCATGGACCTGGACACCATGCGTGCCACCCTCACCGGGGCCGGCTACCGCTGCGTCTCCACGGTGATGGAGCATGGCGAGTTTGCCGTGCGCGGCAACCTCCTGGACCTCTATCCCATGGGCAGCACGTGGCCGCTGCGCATCGAGTTGTTCGACGACGAGATCGAAAGCCTCCGCAGTTTCGATCCGGACACCCAGCGATCGCGGGAGAAGCTGGCCCGGGTGCGGTTGCTGCCGGCCCGGGAGTTTCCCCTCGACGAGGCCGCCGTGCGCGATTTCCGCACCCGCTATCGCGCCGCCTTCGAGGGCGACCCGGCCCGGTCCCTGGTCTACCGGGACGTGAGCCAGGGGCTGGCCCCGGCCGGCATCGAGTACTACCTGCCGCTGTTCTTCGAGCACACCGAGACCCTGTTCGACTACCTGCCGGACACCGCGCTGGTGGTGACGCTGGACGGCACCGAGGCCGCCGCCCACCGCTTCGCCGAGGAGGCGGCCCAGCGCTACGAGCAGGGCCGCCACGACACCGAGCGCCCGCTGCTGCCGCCGGCACGGGTGTTCCTCGCCGCCGGCGAGGTGCTGGGCGCCTGCAACCGGTTTCCCCGGGTGGAGCTGCAGTCCTTCGAGGCCACCGGGACGGGCGCCTGCAACTTCACCACCCAGTCCCCGCCTTCGCTGGTGCTGGACGCCCGGGCCCAGGAACCCGCCGCCGCGCTCCTGGCCTTTCTCCGCGATACCTCGCGCCGGGTGCTGTTCGCCGCCGAGACCTCCGGCCGACGGGAGCACCTGCTGGAGCTGCTGCGGGGCCACGACATCTTCCCGCGCCCCTGTGAAAGCTGGCACGACTTCCTGGACGACGACGCCCCGCTGGGTATCACCGTCGCGCCCCTGGAGCAGGGCCTGTCCCTGTCACACCCCCGCCTGGAGGTCATCAGCGAGCCGCAGCTCTTCGGCCAGCAGGTGATGCAGCGCCGGCGCCGGCGGCGGGCGCAGCGCGACGCCGATGCCGTCATCCGCAACCTGGCGGAGCTCCGCCCCGGCGCGCCGGTGGTTCACGAGGAGCACGGCGTCGGCCGCTACCTGGGCCTGCAGACCCTGGACGTGGGCGGTGTCGAGCAGGAGTTCCTGACCCTGGAGTACGCCGGCGGCGACAAGCTGTACGTCCCCGTCAGCGCACTGCATCTCATCAGCCGTTACACCGGCGCCGCCCCCGAGTCGGCCCCCCTGCACAAGCTGGGTTCCGGCCAGTGGGAAAAGGCCAGGCGCAGGGCCGCCCGGCGGGTGCGCGACGTGGCCGCCGAGCTGCTGGAGGTCTACGCCCGGCGCGAGGCCCGCACCGGTTTCGCCTACCCCGTGGACGAGGCGCAGTACCGGGCCTTCGCCGCCGCCTTTCCGTTCGAGGAGACCCCGGACCAGCAGGCGGCCATCGACGCCGTCATCGCCGCCATGCGCTCGCCGCGGCCCATGGATCACCTGGTCTGCGGCGACGTGGGCTTCGGCAAGACCGAGGTGGCCATGCGCGCGGCCTTCATCGCCGTGCAGGCCGGCCGCCAGGTGGCGGTGCTGGCTCCCACCACCCTGCTGACCCAGCAGCACCTGGAGAACTTCCGCGACCGCTTCGCCGACTGGCCGGTGCGGGTGGAGTCCCTGTCGCGCTTCCGCTCGCGCAAGGAACAGGAGGCCGTGCTGGCCGGCCTGGCGGAGGGCAAGGTGGACATCGTCATCGGCACCCACAAGCTGCTGCAGCCGGACATCCGTTTCAAGGACCTGGGCCTGGTGATCATCGACGAGGAACACCGCTTCGGCGTGCGCCAGAAGGAGCGCTTCAAGGCCCTGCGGGCCGAGGTGGACGTGCTCACCCTCACCGCCACCCCCATTCCGCGCACCCTCAACATGGCCCTCTCGGGCCTGCGCGAGCTGTCCATCATCGCCACCCCGCCGGCGCGGCGGCTGGCGGTGAAGACCTTCGTGTCCGAGTGGAACCCGCACCTGATCCAGGAGGCCTGCCTGCGCGAGATCCGCCGCGGCGGCCAGGTGTACTTCCTGCACAACGACGTGGAGACCATCGAGCAGCAGGCGCGCAAGCTGGCCGACTTGGTGCCCGAGGCGACGGTGCACTATGCCCACGGCCAGATGCGGGAGCGGGAACTGGAGCGGGTGATGTCGGATTTCTATCACCAGCGCTTCAACGTGCTGGTGTGCACCACCATCATCGAAACCGGCATCGACATTCCCAGTGCCAACACCATCATCATCAACCGGGCCGACCGCTTCGGCCTGGCCCAGCTCTACCAGCTCCGCGGGCGCGTGGGCCGCTCCCACCACCGGGCCTATGCCTACCTGATCATTCCGCCCCGCCGCGCCCTTTCCGCCGAGGCCGCCAAAAGGCTGGAGGCGGTGGAGTCCATCGAGGAGCTGGGCACCGGCTTCACCCTGGCCACCCACGACCTCGAGATCCGCGGCGCCGGGGAGCTGCTGGGCGAGGAACAGAGCGGGCACATGCACGAGATCGGATACACCCTGTACACCGAGATGCTGGAGCGGGCCGTCCAGGCCCTCAAGTCCGGGCGCGAGCCCGAGCTGGACAAGCCGCTGGCCCAGGGCACCGAGATCGACATCCGTGCCCCGGCCCTCATTCCCGAGGACTACCTGCCCGACATCCACGAGCGCCTGATCCTGTACAAGCGCATCGCCAACGCGCAAAACGACGAGGCCCTGCATGAGCTGCAGGTGGAGATGGTGGATCGCTTCGGCCTGCTGCCGCCGCCCACCCGGACCCTGTTCCGGCTCGCCGCCCTGCGCCTGCGGGCGGTGCCGCTGGGCATCAGCAAGATCGAGCTGGGACCGGAGGGCGGCCGGGTGACGTTCGTGGAGCAGCCCGACGTGGACCCGGCCCGGATCATCCAGCTCATCCAGGACGACCCGGCCGCCTACCGCCTGGATCCCAGCCAGCGCCTGCGCATCCTGCGCGAGCTGCCGGAGCCGGAGGACCGCATCGGCGCCATCGAGGAACTGCTGGCGTATCTCGCCGCCGGCCGGGCGGAAAAGCGCCAGGCCGCCGGCTGAACCGGATATCAGAGGTCAGACAGGGGACTGCAAATGGCACGCGGTGTGGCCACTGCGTGGCCGCACCTTCTCGCTTTCGGACATCCGGGATCCGACATCCGAGATCCGCTCACTCGCGTCCCACCGGCGAATCCACGGCCGGCCCGAGCTGTGGAAACAGCTCGCTCTCGAAGCCGAAGTAGCGCAGGTCGCGGATGCGCTGGGGATAGAGAATCCCGTCCAGGTGGTCCACCTCGTGCTGCACCACCCTGGCGTGAAAACCCTCCGCCTCGCGCTCGAAGGGGTCCCCGTTCTGGTCCAGGCCGCGATAGCGGATGCGCCGGTAGCGGGGCACCAGTCCGCGCATGCCCGGCACGCTGAGACAGCCCTCCCAGTCCTCCTCCTGGGCTTCGTCCAGGACCTCGATCTCCGGGTTGATGAGCACGGTGGTGGGCACGGGCTCCACGTCGGGATAACGGGGATTGGCCGCCACGCCGAAGATGACCACCCGGCGGCCGACGCCGATCTGGGGTGCGGCGAGGCCGGCGCCGTTCTGTGCCGCCATGGTGTCGAACATGTCCTCGATGAGCGCATCCAGCTCGGGCGTGTTAAACTCCCGAACCGGCTCTGCCACCTGCAGCAGCAGAGGATGTCCCATGCGAAGTACGGGCCGAACCGCCATGCCAGACTCCAGAACCGTGCAGCGGGACCGGACCACCCCGGGCCCGGGCTGCATCATACGCCAGTTGGGATGCCGGAAAACACCATGCCGCGACCTCTGATTTTTCTCCTCGCCCTGCTGGCCCCGGCCGCGGCCGCCGCCCCGGCCGAGATCACCTATTACGACATCGAGGTCCTGATCTTCCAGCACCTGGATCCGGCCGGGCGGGAGGCCGAGGCCTGGCCGGTGGAAGTGGAACTGCCGCAGCCCGAACACCACGTGGAGCTGGGTCTGCCCCTGCCGGTCCCGCTGCCCGAGTTCTACGACCGGCGCTTCAGTTACCAGCCCCTGCCGCCCGAGGCCCTGCAGCTGGGCCGCGAGCGCAAGGCACTGGAGGAATCGCCGGCTTACCGGGTACTGCTGCACCTGGGCTGGCGCCAGCCCGGCCTGCCGGCGGCCGAGGCCCTGCCGGTGCGCATCGAGCGCCGCCTGCTCCTGCCGCCACCTGCGGACCAGGACACGGCGGAGACCACCGGTGCCGGTGCACCAGCGGCGGGGGTGCCGCTGGAGGCGCGGATGGAAGGATTCATCCGGGTGTTCCGGGCCCGCTACCTCCACCTGCAGGCGGACCTGGTCCTGCGCGAGCTGCCCCCGGCCGGCCCGCCGTGGCAGGCGGCCGAGGGCACCGGTCCCGAACCCGGCACCTGGGAGGCAGCGGACACCGAACCCGGTCCCGGGGACGCCGTTCCTGCCCCGCCGGTCTTCCGCCTGCACCAGAGCCGGCGCATGCGCAGCCGCGAGCTGCACTACCTCGATCACCCGGTGCTGGGCATGCTCGTCGTCGCCCGTCCCTTCACCCCGCCGGAAACCAGGCAGGCCGCACGCTGACCCCGTGCGGCGCACCGGCAGGCCGCGCACGGCCGGGGCTCAGTTGCGCAGGCACTCGGGGATGGCCTGCTCCAGCAGCGCCCGCACCTGCTGCATGCCGGCCTTGAGGTTGCGGTCGATGTCGCCCATGGTGATGCCGCCCTCGCCGCGGCCGGCGGCCCAGTTGGCCACCACGCAGATGGAGGCATAGCAGAGTTCCAGCTCGCGTGCCAGCGCCGTCTCCGGCATCCCGGTCATGCCCACGATGTGGCAGCCGTCGCGCTCCAGCCGGTCGATCTCCGCCGCGGTCTCCAGCCGTGGTCCCTGGGTGGCACCGTAGGTGGCCCCCGCGGCCAGATCCAGACCGGCCCGCTCACCCGCGGCCAGCAGGATCTGGCGCAGCGACTCGCAATAGGGCCGGGTGAAGTCGATGTGAACCACCTGGGTCAGTCCTTCCTCGAAATACGTGTTGTTGCGCGACCAGGTGTAGTCGATGATCTGATCCGGTATCACCAGGCGCTGCGGTGTCATGTCTCCGCGGATGCCGCCCACGGCGTTGACCGCCACCACCTGCTCGACGCCGGCCTCCTTCAGTGCCCACAGGTTGGCCCGGTAGTTGACCCGGTGCGGGGGAATGGTGTGCCCGTAGCCGTGGCG
>JALUTW010000382.1 GCA_027021685.1 Chromatiales bacterium
GTGAGCAGGGCGTCCAGGCGCCGTTCCACCTCGGCCAGCCGCGCCGGGTCCAGGTCCAGGCGCTCGGCATAGCGGCGGATGGCCCCCGCCGCCTCGTCCACGGCGATGGTGGCCTGCTCCAGCAGGGCGGCCGGCTCCTCCAGGGCCGGGTCCGCCTGGACCAGGTCCTCCAGCTCCACCGCCGCCCGGCGCAGCAGGGCATCGGCGGAGGTCTCGTCCTCGCCCTCCAGGATCTGCGCCAGCCGCTGGCAGCCTTCCAGGAGCTGGCGCCCGTGGGCCAGGCGCCGGTGCTCCTGCTCCAGGGCCGCGGCCTCGCCGGGCTCCGGGGCCAGGCGCTCCATCTCCTCGATCTGGAAGCGCAGGAACTCCAGGCGCCGGGCCCGCTCGGCGCCCGCTCCGCGCAGGGCCTCCAGGCGCCGGGCGGCCTCCTGCCAGCGCTGCCAGGCCCCGCCCAGCTCCGCCAGCTGCGGCCCGTTGCCGGCATAGTCGTCCAGCAGGGCGCGCTGGAAGGGACGGCCCAGCAGCGACTGGTGCTCGTGCTGGCCGTGCAGGTCCACCAGGAGCTCGCCCAGCTCGCGCAGGTTCTGCAGGGTGGCGGGGCGGCCGTTGATGAAGGCCCGCGACGCGCTGCCGCGGCTCAGGGTGCGGCGGATGATGCACAGGCCGTCGTCCCCCTCCAGCTCGCGGCCGGCGAGCCAGTCGCGGGCGGCCGGGGCGTCGGCCAGGTCGAAGGTGGCGCTCACCTCGGCGCGCTCGGCGCCGTGGCGGATGAGGCCGGAGTCGGCGCGGTCGCCCAGGGCCAGGCCCAGGGCACCCAGGAGGATGGACTTGCCGGCCCCGGTCTCGCCGGTGAGCACGGTGAGCCCGGGGCCCAGCTCCAGCGACAGGGCCTCCACCACCGCCAGGTTGCGAATGTCCACGTGGATCAGCATGGTGCCCGGCCTCACCCGCCCCAGCTCAGCTTGGCGCGCAGGATCTCGAAGTAATCGTAACCCTCGGGGTGGATGAGGCGCACGGCCTGGTCGCGGCGGCGGATGCGGACCCGGTCGCCGGAGACCAGGCCCAGGTTGATCTGCCCGTCGCAGGTCACCTGGGCGTGGGAATGGGGGGTCTCCCGCACCACGATCTCCACCTCGCTGTCACCCGAGACCACCATGGGCCGGAAGCTCATGGCATGAGGGCAGATGGGCACCATCACCATGGCGTTGAGGGTGGGGTGGAGGATGGGCCCGCCCGCGGACAGGGCGTAGGCGGTGGAGCCGGTGGGGGTGGAGACGATGAGCCCGTCGGAGCGCATCACCGACAGCAGGCGGCCGTCCACGTAGGTCTCGGTCTCGATCATGCGCGCCACCTCCCACTTGTGCACCACCACGTCGTTGAAGGCCTCGCTCTCGCTGACGATCTCGCCCTCGTGTTCGATGCGGGTGTGCAGCAGCAGGCGGTGTTCCTCGCGGTAGCGGCCGTCGAGGATCTCGCCCAGGCGCTGGAGCATCTCCTCGGGGGAGATGTCCACGAGAAAGCCGAGCCGGCCCAGGTTGACCCCCAGCAGGGGCACCTCGTGGGGGGCCAGGCTGCGCGCGGCGTTGAGCAGGCTGCCGTCGCCGCCCACCACGATGGCCAGGTCGGCCTCCTCCCCCAGCCGGCGGCGGGGCGCGGCCTCGAACTCGGTGCCGGCGGGCAGCAGCTCGGCGGTGTGGGCGTCCACCAGCACCCGGCAGCCGCGCTCGGCCAGGAACCGGCCCAGGGCGATGACGGTGTCCGCCACGCCCGGGTCGCCGTACTTGCCGATGAGTCCCAGGGTCTTGAAAGTATTCGCCATTGTCCCCCCGCCGCAGGTGGGGCAACGTTAGCACAGGAGCCCGCGGGGCCGCCATTGGCGCGCCTTGACACTCTCCGGGGGGGTTGTTAGCTTTACCTTAGCACTCAAATACATAGAGTGCTAAAACGGGTGCCGGGACGCCGGCGGGAGCATCATGGCGGGACAGTCCACAGAGCTGGAACACGGCCTCAGCGAGCGGGCGCAGACCCTGCTCAAGACGCTGGTGGAGCGCTACATCCGCGAGGGCCAGCCCGTGGGTTCGCGCACCCTGGCGCGCGACAGCAAGCTGGACCTCAGCCCCGCCACCATTCGCAACGTCATGGCCGACCTGGAGGAGCTGGGGCTGGTGGCCTCGCCCCACACCTCCGCCGGGCGGGTGCCCACGGCCCGCGGCTACCGCCTGTTCGTGGACAGCCTGCTCACGGTCAAGCCCCTGCGCCCGGCCACGGTCTCGCGCCTCAAGCGCGAGCTGGGCGAGCGCGCCGAGACCCCCGGCGAGGTCATCGAGTCGGCCTCGTCGCTGCTGTCGGCCATCACCCGCCTGGCGGGGGTGGTGATGCTGCCGCGGGCGGAGCAGGTGACCCTGCGCCAGGTGGAATTCCTGCCCCTGTCGGGCAACCGGGTGCTGGTGATCCTGGTCACCAACAACGCCGAGGTGCAGAACCGGATCATCCACACCGGGCGCGCCTACAGCGCGGCGGAGCTGGAGGCCGCGGCCAACTACATCAACCGCGAGTTCGCCGGCCGCGACCTGCGCGGCATCCGCGAGGCGGTGGCGGCGGCCATGGCCCGGGCCCGGGACGACATGGGGCGGATCATGGAGACCGCGCTGGCGGTGGCCGACCGGGCCTTCGAGGGGCGCCGCGACGACGACTTCGTGCTGGCGGGGCAGAACCACCTGCTGGAGTACCAGGAGATGGCCGACATCGAGCGCCTGCGCCGGCTGTTCGAGGCCTTCAACACCAAGCGCGACATCCTGCACCTGCTGGACCAGTCCATCGACGCCGAGGGGGTGCAGATCTTCATCGGCCAGGAGTCGGGTTACGAGGTGCTGGATTCCTGCTCCGTGGTGACCTCGCCCTACCGGGTGGGGGACCAGGTGGTGGGCGTGCTGGGGGTCATCGGGCCCACCCGCATGGCCTACGACCGGGTCATCCCCATCGTGGACGTCACGGCCCGGCTGCTGGGGGCGGCCTTGTCTTCCGAGTGAGGGCTCCCATTATTTGAACATCCGGTTCCCCTGCGGCCCCGCGGGCCGCGGGGACCACAGGCAGAATCCGCTGCGAGGGGAAATCAGGCACATGTCCGAAGAACAACGGGACCGGACCGAGGGTCCGGAGGCGGTGGAAGAACACGAGGCCGGGGCGGCCGTGGAGCCGGCCCCGGAGGAGACGGCGGCGGACGACCTGGCCAGCCGGCTGGAGGCCGCCGAGGCCCGGGCCCAGGAGAACTGGGAGCAGCTCCTGCGCGCCCAGGCGGAGCTGGAGAACCAGCGCCGCCGCGCCGAGCGCGAGCTGGACAACGCCCGCAAGTACGCCCTGGAGCGGTTCATCCAGGAGCTGCTGCCGGTCAAGGACAGCCTGGAGATGGGCCTGTCGGCCATCGCCGAGGTGGACGAGGGCGACGAGCAGGTGCACAAGCTCAAGGAGGGCACCGAGCTCACCCTGAAGATGTTCCACCAGGTGCTGGAGAAGTTCGGGGTGAGGGAGATCAACCCGGTGGGCGAGCCCTTCAACCCGGAGCTGCACCAGGCCATGAGCATGCTGGAGAGCGTGGAGACCGCGCCCAACACCGTGCTCAGCGTGATGCAGAAGGGCTACACGCTCAACGACCGCCTCATCCGTCCGGCCATGGTGGTGGTCTCCAGGGCCCCGGAGGAAGGCGGCGGCGGCCAGGTGGACGAGCAGGCTTGAGTTCGGCCGCACCGGGCCCCATCTAGGCGCTGTAACACCGAATCGTCATTGGGAGCCGCCCCGGGAGGCGGGAGAAAACAACTGGAGAATCAGCAACATGGGAAAAATCATCGGCATTGACCTGGGCACCACCAACTCCTGCGTGGCGGTGATGGAGGGGGGCAAGCCCCGCGTCATCGAGAACGCCGAGGGTGACCGCACCACGCCCTCCATCGTGGCCTTCACCGGCGAGGGCGAGATCCTGGTGGGCCAGCCGGCCAAGCGCCAGGCCGTGACCAACCCCAAGAACACCCTGTTCGCCGTCAAGCGCCTCATCGGCCGCAAGTTCGACGACGCCGAGGTGCAGAAGGACATCAAGATGGTGCCCTACAGCATCGTCAAGGCGGACAACGGCGACGCCTGGATCGAGGTCAACGGCAAGAAGATGGCGCCGCCGGAGATCTCGGCCCGGGTGCTCATGAAGCTGAAGAAGGACGCCGAGGCCTACCTGGGCGAGGAGGTCACCGAGGCGGTGATCACGGTGCCGGCCTACTTCAACGATTCCCAGCGCCAGGCCACCAAGGACGCCGGCCGCATCGCCGGGCTGGAGGTCAAGCGCATCATCAACGAGCCCACGGCGGCGGCGCTGGCCTTCGGCCTGGACAAGAAGGAAGGCGACCGCAAGGTGGCGGTGTACGACCTGGGCGGCGGCACCTTCGACATCTCCATCATCGAGATCGCCGAGATCGAGGGCGAGCACCAGATCGAGGTGCTGTCCACCAACGGTGACACCTTTCTCGGCGGCGAGGACTTCGACAAGCGGCTCATCGACTACCTGGCCGACGAGTTCAAGAAGGAGCAGGGCATCGACCTGCGCGGCGACCCGCTGGCCATGCAGCGCCTGAAGGAGGCCGCGGAGAAGGCCAAGATCGAGCTGTCCTCGGCCCAGCAGACCGAGGTCAACCTGCCCTACATCACCGCCGACGCCAGCGGGCCCAAGCACCTCAATATCAAGGTGACCCGGGCCAAGCTGGAGTCGCTGGTGGAGGACCTCATCGCCCGCACCATCGAGCCGTGCAAGGTGGCGCTCAAGGACGCCGGCCTGTCCACCTCCGACATCGACGACGTGATCCTGGTGGGCGGCCAGACCCGCATGCCCAAGGTGCAGGAGGCGGTGAAGGACTTCTTCGGCCGCGAGCCGCGCAAGGACGTCAACCCGGACGAGGCCGTGGCCATCGGTGCGGCGATCCAGGGCGGTGTGCTCTCGGGCGAGGTCAAGGACGTGCTGCTGCTCGACGTCACGCCGCTGTCGCTGGGCATCGAGACCCTGGGCGGCGTGATGACCAAGCTCATCGAGAAGAACACCACGATCCCGACCAAGGCGACCCAGATCTTCTCCACCGCCGAGGACAACCAGACCGCGGTGACCGTGCACGTGCTGCAGGGTGAGCGCGAGCGGGCCGACGCCAACAAGTCGCTGGGCAAGTTCGACCTCACCGACATTCCGCCGGCGCCGCGCGGGGTGCCGCAGATCGAGGTCACCTTCGACATCGACGCCAACGGCATCCTCCACGTCTCGGCCAAGGACAAGGCCACGGGCAAGGAGCAGTCCATCGTCATCAAGGCCTCCAGCGGCCTGTCGGAGGAGGAGATCGAGCGCATGGTCAAGGATGCCGAGGCCCATGCGGCGGAGGACCGCAAGTTCCACGAGCTGGTCAACGCCCGCAACCAGGCCGACAGCCTCATCCACGCCACCCGCAAGTCCATGGAGGAGCTGGGGGACAAGCTGGAGGCGTCCGAGAAGGAGGCCATCGAGTCGGCCATCAAGAAGCTGGAAGAGGCCATGAAGGGCGACGACAAGGACGCCATCGAGGCCGGCATCAAGGCCCTGACCGACGCCTCGGCCAGGATGGCCGAGCGCCTCTACGCCCAGAAGGGCGCCGAGGGCGGGGCGGCCGGCACCGCCGGGTCCGAGGCCCAGGCCCAGGCCGGCGACGAGGTGGTGGACGCCGAGTTCGAAGAGGTCAACGACGACAAGAAGTGAGGCCCGCGCCGCGCGGCGGCGGGCACATGCGGCACCGGCGGCGGGGCGCCCCGCCGCCGGTGTTTGCGCGTAACGCAGGCAGCACGATGGCGCGCGGCGGGTGACCGCCGCAACGGATGTTTTTATGGCGCAACGCGATTACTACGAGATCCTCGGGGTGTCCCGCAACGCCAGCGAGGCCGAGATCAAGAAGGCCTTCAAGCGGCTGGCCATGAAGTATCACCCCGACCGCAACCCCGACGACAAGATCGCCGAGGAAAAGTTCAAGGAGGCCAAGGAGGCCTACGAGGTCCTCAGCGATCCCCAGAAGCGCTCCGCCTACGACCAGTTCGGCCACGCCGGGGTGGACCCGGCGGGGATGGGCGGGGCCGGCTTCGGCGCCGGGGCCAGCTTCAGCGACATCTTCGGCGACGTCTTCGGCGACATCTTCGGGGCCGGGACCCGTGGCGGCACCCGTGCCTACCGCGGCCGCGACCTGCGCTACAACCTGGAGCTGAGCCTGGAGGAGGCGGTGCGCGGCACCACGGTCAAGATCCGCATCCCCACCCTGGCGGTGTGCGACGAGTGCGGCGGCAGCGGCGCGCGCAAGGGCACCAGCCCCGTGACCTGCTCCACCTGCGGCGGCCACGGCCAGGTGCGCATGCAGCAGGGCTTCTTCTCCCTCCAGCAGACCTGTCCCCGCTGCCACGGCACCGGCCGCATCATCACCGATCCGTGTCCCGCCTGCTACGGCCACGGCCGGGTGGAGAAGCACAAGACCCTCTCGGTCAAGGTGCCGGCCGGGGTGGACAGCGGCGACCGCATCCGCCTGTCCGGCGAGGGCGAGGCGGGCGAGCACGGCGGGCCGCCCGGCGACCTCTACGTCCACATCAGCGTCAAGCCGCATCCCATCTTCCAGCGCGAGGGCGACGACCTCCACTGCGAGGTGCCGGTGTCCATGGTCACCGCCGCCCTGGGCGGCGAGCTGGACGTGCCCACCCTGGACGGGCGGGTCAAGCTCAAGGTGCCGCCGGAGACCCAGAGTGGCAAGCTGTTCCGCCTGCGCGGCAAGGGGGTCAGGTCGGTGCGCTCCGGGACCGCCGGCGATCTCATCTGCCGCGTGGTGGTGGAGACGCCGGTCAACCTCACCAAGCGGCAGAAGGAGCTGCTGCGCGAGCTGGGAGAGTCGCTGGAGGCCGACGGCGTCAGCCACAGCCCCCGCACCGCCTCTTGGCTCGACGGCGTGAAAAAGTTCTTCGAGGACATGACCGGCAAGGGGTGAAACAGACGTCAGACGCCAGATTTCAGACGTCAGATGGTGGCCGGAGTCAAGGGAGGTTGCGCTCCGCGCACTGAAACCCCACCCTCCCTCGTCCCTCGCCCCTGGCGCAATCTTGCGCTGTTCGCGGCGCCCGCCCACAATAGGCCGCCTTGCAGTCAGGGGGAGAGCACATGGTCCGAATCGCAGTGACGGGCGCCGCCGGGCGCATGGGGCGGGCATTGATCCAGGCCGTGGCCGAGGCCGAGGGGGCGGAGCTGGCCGCCGCCTTCGCCCGGCCGGGCAGCGGGGCAGTGGGCCGCGACGCCGGCGAGCTGGCGGGGCTGGGCGCGCTGGGCGTGACCGTGGGCGACGACCCGGCCGCGGCGGCGGAGTCTTTCGACGTGCTCATCGACTTCACCCTGCCCGAGGCCACCGCCG
>JALUTW010000383.1 GCA_027021685.1 Chromatiales bacterium
CGCCCAGCTTATTGTCGATGACGGCCAGGTCCAGAGCCCGCCGGATACGGTCGTCATCAATGCCGAGGTAGCCAACACCGCCCCCGTCGCCGACGCCGGTCCCGACCAGCGCGTCGCCCTGGGCAGCCGGGTCATCCTGGACGGCAGCGCCTCCAGCGACGCCGACGGCGACCCCCTGGCCTACCAGTGGTCCCTGACCGCCATCCCGCCGGGCAGCACGGCCGCCCTGGACAACCCCGCCGCCGTCAATCCGGGCTTCACCGCCGACCAGCCGGGCGCCTACACCGCCCAGCTCATCGTCAACGACGGCCGCAGCGACAGCGCCCCGGACACGGTGAACATCAGCACCCTCAACACCCGCCCCGTGGCCGATGCCGGGCAGGACACGGTCTACACCGTGGGGGACCTCGTCACCCTGGACGGCAGCGCCTCCCGCGATGCCGACGGTGACCTCCTGAGCTACCAGTGGGCGCTCATCAGCCAGCCCCCCTTCAGCACCGCCGCCCTGTCGGACGCCACCGTGGTCAATCCGGATTTCCTGGCGGACGAGATCGGCTATTACATCGTCCAGCTCATCGTCAGCGACGGCAGCCTCGACAGTGACCCGGCCACCGTCACCCTCACCGTGGAGCCCCGCTCGCCCCTGGCCATCCAGGTCACCAGCCCGCCCGATGGCCTCTACACCAACCAGGCCGCGGCCACCCTCCAGGGCCGGATCAACCAGCGCGCCACCCTCACCATCGACGGCGTCACGGTGCCGGTGGCCGCGGACGGCGCCTTCACCCACGGCGTCACCCTGGTGGACGGCGCCAACACCTTCACCCTGGAGGCCACCAACGCCCTCAACCAGACCGTTACCCTCACCCATACCCTCAACCTGGACACCCTGCCGCCGCCGCTCCCGGACACGGGTCTGATCACCGTCAGCGTCCCCGACGCCAACGGCCAGGTGACCGTGACGGGCAGCGACAACAGCGTCGAGCCCGGCGCCCGGGTCACCATCACCAACCAGCGCACGGGGGAGACCGTCACGGTCACCGCCAACGCCAGCGGCGCCTTCAGCGCCACCCTCGGCGGCCAGCCCGGCGACACCTACACCATCGTCGCCAATGACGCCGCCGGCAACAGCAGCGGCGGCAGCGAAGTCACGCGCCTCCCGCCGGACCCGCAAAGCATCGCGCCGCCCCTGGATCCCACGGTGAGCACCTCGCTCCTGGACGCCACGGCCTTCCTCTACAGCGGCCCCAACCCTGTCCAGACCGGCGTCGCCCCCGGCACCATTGAACTCAGGCGCGCGGCGGTGCTGCGCGGCCGCGTCCTGGACCGCAACGACAACCCCCTGCCCGGCGTCACCCTCACCATCAAGGACCACCCGGAATTCGGCCAGACCCTGAGCCGCGCCGACGGCCTGTTCGACCTGGCCGTCAACGGCGGCGGCCTGCTCACCCTCAACTACGAAAAGGAAGGCTACCTCCCCGTGCAGCGCCAGGTGCAGACCCCATGGCAGGACTACGCCTGGGCCGAGGACGTGGTGATGATACCGCTCGACCCAGCAGTGACCAC
>JALUTW010000384.1 GCA_027021685.1 Chromatiales bacterium
TCCATGCGCCGGGCAAGGCCGTCCAGCTTGTGCAGCAGGGAATCCTTCACGGGTTCAGTCGTCGAGGTCCTTGAGGTCCAGCAGCTCGCGGGCGATGTCCAGCACCTCGCGCCGGCCCTCGAAGGCGGCGCGGTTGAGCTGCGCGGTGGGCGTGTGGATGAGGCGGTTGGTGAGCAGGCGCATGGCCTCGGCCAGCACCGCCTCGGGGTCGCGCCCGGCGGCGAGCTGGCGCCGGGCCTCGGCCAGGGTCTCGTCGCGCAGGCGCTCGGCCTGGCTGCGGTAACTGCGGATGGCGTGCACCGCATCCAGCGAGCGCAGCCAGCCCATGAAGCGTTCCACCTGGGTGTCGATGATCTCCTCGGCCTCCTCGGCCGCGGTCTCGCGGGAACGGCGGTTCTCCTCGATGACCTCGTGGAGGTCGTCCACGGTGTAGAGATAGACGTCGCCCAGCTCCGCCACCTCGGGCTCCACGTCGCGCGGCACCGCGATGTCCACCATGAAGATGGGGCGGTGCTTGCGCGGCTTCAAGGCACGCTCCACCATGCCCTTGCCGATGATGGGCAGGGGGCTGGCGGTGGAGGTGATGACGATGTCGGCCTCCACCAGCCGCTGCGGGATCTCGGCCAGGGTGACGGCCTCGGCCCCGAACTGCCGGGCCAGGCCGCGGGCCCGCTCCACGGTGCGGTTGGCCACCACCATCCGGCGCACGCCCTGCTCGGCCAGGTGGCGGGCCACCAGCTCGATGGTCTCGCCGGCGCCCACCAGCAGGGCGGTGTGCTCCGACAGCTCGGTGAAGATCTGCCGGGCCAGGCTCACTGCGGCGAAGGCCACCGAGACCGGGTTGGCGCCGATGGCGGTGTCGGTGCGCACCCGCTTGGCCACCGAGAAGGTGTACTGGAACAGGCGGTTGAGCAGGCGCCCGATGGCCCCGGCCCCGGCCGCGGTGTGGTAGGCGTCCTTGATCTGGCCCAGGATCTGGGGCTCGCCCAGCACCAGGGAGTCCAGCCCCGAGGCCACCCGCAGCAGGTGGCGCACCGCCTGGCTGTCGGGATGGGTGTAGAGGTAGGGGGCCACCTCCTCCGCGCGCAGGTTGTGGTAGCGGCGGAACCACTCCAGCAGGGCGTCCACGTCCGGCGTGGCCAGCTCGCAGATGAGCTCGGTGCGGTTGCAGGTGGAGATGATGGCGGCTTCCGAGGCGGGGGTGTTGGCCAGCAGGTCGCGCAGGGCCTCGGGCACCTTGTCCGGGGCGAAGGCCACCTTCTCCCGGATGTCCACCGGAGCGGTCTTGTGGTTGATGCCCAGGGCAACCAGGGTCACGGCGCGGCCTTCCGGGTGAACGGGTTCAAGATATGGATCCAACGGGCTTTTTTCCCAACTGCCGACTCCCTATTATAAAGGTAATTCCGTGCCCCAATGCCCCGCAGTTGGCGTTATAGTTAAGGCAGGCCCCGGCCTGGCCGATGAGCCGTATACACCAGCCCGACCCGGTACGCCCCATATGCGCCTGACAATCCCCCTCCTGCTGGCCGTCGCCACGGCCGCCTGCAGTGTC
>JALUTW010000385.1 GCA_027021685.1 Chromatiales bacterium
CACCGGAGCCGGTACCCAGGTCGGCCACGGTCCAGCGGGCATCGGCGGGCATGCGGGCCAGGGCCTCGTCCACCAGCAGCTCCGTCTCCGGGCGGGGGATGAGGGTGGCGGGAGTGACCATGAGTTCCAGGCCGTAGAACTCGCGCCGGCCCAGGAGATAGGCCACCGGTTCGCCGGCGGCGCGCCGTGCCAGCAGGTCCTCGAACCGCTCGCGCACCCCGGCCGGCAGGGTGCGCTCGGGCCAGGCGTGAAGGGTGGTGCGCTCGCAGCCCAGGGCCTCGGCCAGCAGCAGCTCGGCCTCCAGCCGCGCCGCCGGCTCGTGGGCCAGGCGGGCGGCGGCCGCGCGCAGGGCCGTGCCGATGGTGTCGTCGCGCGGGGTCGGCATCACGAGGCCGCCATGCGGGCCAGCTCCTCGGCCTGGTGCTCGTTGATGAGCGGCTCGATGAGCTCGTCCAGATGACCGGCCAGGATCTCCTCCAGCTTGTAGAGGGTGAGGTTGATGCGGTGGTCGGTGACCCGTCCCTGGGGGAAGTTGTAGGTGCGGATGCGCTCGGAACGGTCGCCGCTGCCCACCTGCAGGCGGCGCGACTCGGCCTGCTCGGCCTGCTGCCGGGCCTGTTCCTGCTGCAGCAGCTTGGCCTGGAGCAGGGCCAGGGCGCGGGCGCGGTTCTTGTGCTGGGAGCGCTCGTCCTGGCACTCCACCACGATGCCCGTGGGCAGGTGGGTCAGGCGCACCGCCGAGTCGGTCTTGTTCACGTGCTGGCCGCCGGCGCCGGAGGCGCGGAAGGTGTCCACCTTGAGATCGGCGGGGTTGATCTCCACCGCATCCACCTCGTCCACCTCGGGCAGCACCGCCACCGTGCAGGCGGAGGTGTGGATGCGGCCCTGGGACTCGGTCTGGGGCACCCGCTGCACGCGGTGCACGCCCGATTCGAACTTGAGCCGCGAGTAGGCGCCGGGGCCGATGATGCGGGCGATGATCTCCTTGTAGCCGCCGTGCTCGCCCGGGCTCTCGCTCATGATCTCCACCTTCCAGCCGCGGCTCTCGGCGTAGCGGGCGTACATGCGGAACAGGTCGCCGGCGAACAGGGCGGCCTCGTCGCCCCCGGTGCCGGCGCGGATCTCCAGGTAGATGTTGCGCTCGTCGTTGGGATCGCGGGGCAGCAGCAGCCGGTGCAGCTCGTGCTCCAGCTCCTCCAGGCGCTTGCCCGCCGCGGTCAGCTCGTCCTGGGCGAGCTGGCGCAGCTCCGGGTCGCCTTCGTCCAGCATCTGCCGGGCCTCGGCCGCGGCCTCCTGCAGCCGGCGGTACTCGCGGTAGGTCTCCACCACCGGCGCCAGCTGGGCGTGCTCGCGCGACAGGTCGCGGTACCGCGCCGGGTCGGCCAGGGTGTCGGGATCGGCCAGCAGCGCATTGATCTCGTCCATGCGCCGGGCAAGGCCGTCCAGCTTGTGCAGCAGGGAATCCTTCACGGGTTCAGTCGTCGAGGTCCTTGAGGTCCAGCAGCTCGCGGGCGATGTCCAGCACCTCGCGCCGGCCCTCGAAGGCG
>JALUTW010000386.1 GCA_027021685.1 Chromatiales bacterium
AAACCGTGGCCGACGATGACGGCCAGCTCGCCGGCATCCTGTTCGGCAGCTTCCGCCTCGACCAGCTGGATGCGGCCCTGGCCCATGCCGCGGGCCGGGACGAGCTGTTGATCCTGTACGGCCCCGGCGGTCGCGAGATCGCGCGTGGCGGCCACGGCAGACGTGCCCGCGCCCTGTCGGTGCAGGCCCCGGTCCCCGGCACCGGCTGGACGCTGGCCCTCGATGCCCCGCCGCCGGCCATGTTGCCCCGCTACCTGCCCCTGGCCGCCACCGCGTTTCTCGGCGGCGTCGCCATCATCCTCCTGGTGGCGTGGGCCTACCACCGCCTGGGGCGCGGACTGGTCCAGGACCTGGAAGGCGTGCGCCGCATGCTGGAGGGTGCCCGCGACGGCGTCCACCGGCCGCCGCCCGCGGCCGCGGTGCAGGACACCCAGCGCATCGTGGACGTGGCCGCCGACATCGTCGACGAGATCAACCGCCAGAAGGAAGTCCTGGCCCAGCTCAGCCTCACCGACGATCTCACAGGCCTGGCCAACCGGCGCCGCTTCCGCATCGACGCGGAATACGCCCTGGGCCTGGCCGATCGCGACACCGCCGTCTGCCTGGCCCTCATCGACCTGGATCACTTCAAGCAGGTCAACGACCGGCTGGGCCACGCCGCCGGCGACCGTGTCCTGCAGATCATGGCCGACGTACTCAGGACACACTGCCGCCGCTCCGACCAGGCGGCGCGCACCGGGGGCGACGAGTTCGCCGTCATCCTCAACAACGTCGAGCCCGCGCTGGCCGTGACCTGGCTGGAGCGCATGGCCGAGGACTTCCGCCGGCGGCAGCAGAACGACCCGGCGCTCAAGGGCGGCACGCCGTGCACCCTGAGCTGCGGTCTGGTCCTGGCCGATCCCCGCGTCCACGACGACGTCGACGACCTGGTCAAAGCCGCCGACAAGGCCCTATACGAGGCCAAGAACGCCGGCCGCGACCGCATCCATGTCGCTGCCTCGGGCGGGGCCTGAATCCCGCCTTTCCGGGACCCCGTAGGGTGCGTTCGCCCCGCGAACGCACCGCGCAGAACGGTACGACAGCGTCGCCGTCACACCCCCTCACCCCAACCCTCTCCCCCAAAGGCGCTTTCGGCGCAGGGACGAGGGTCGAGGGACAAGGAGCGAGAACAAGGAAAAAGCAGGGGCATAGCCCCTGGCCCCCGCATTGCAGGGTAACTCCAGGACAGAAAAAACCGGTCGCGACATCGAACCCCCACCGCACATGAAAGGACGGGACAGGGTGAGGGGATGAAGAACACACGACCCTCAGCTCAGCAGCGCCACGCTCTTGGCCTGGGCATATACCCTGCGTCCCGGCGCCAGCCCCAGCGCGTCGGCCGACTTGCGGGTGATGCGTGCCAGCAGCGGCACGCCGCCGGCATCGAGGCGCACAGTCACCTGGGCCGGCCCCGCGGGGGCCAAGGCCTCCACCGTGGCCGGCACGATGTTGAGAATGCTGGTGCCCGTCTGCCGCTCCAGGGTCAGGCTCACATCGCGCGCCG
>JALUTW010000387.1 GCA_027021685.1 Chromatiales bacterium
CCGGCCACTGCCTCCACGAGCGCCGCGTCGACGGGGGCGGGCACGAAGATCGCCGTGGGGGTGGTCGCCGCTGCCCTGCTTGGGGGTGGTGGCCTGTGGCTCGCCAGCCGGCCGGGGCCCGCACCCGAACCGGAAGCGGCGGTGGCGCCCCCCGCCCTGGCGCCGGGCATGCTCGGCGCGGGGGAGACCTCCGCCGGCGAGTCGGTACCTGTCCAGGCCAGCGCCCGCCTCACGCGGCAGGGGCCGGTCGTCACGCGACCGCTGGCCTGGGAAGTCCACCGCCTCAGCGAGTCGGGGGGGCCCGCCGAGTTCGTCACCTCCGCCACCACGGCACAGGCCCGTTTCTCCCTGCCGCCGGGCCGCTACCGCATCAGCGTGCGCGATGGCGAGGCGCGGGCCAGCCGACGGATCAGCGTCACGGGCGCCGATCCCCTCGGGGTGGAACTGGTGCTCGAAGCCGGCAGCCTGCGCGTGGGCGCCCGCCTCGCCGCCGGCCAGCCCCTCACCCGCGAGTCGGTGCGCTTCGAGGTCCACGAGGCGGATCCCGATCCCGACGGCAGCTATCCCTTTGTCGCCCATGCCAGCCCCGCCCGGCCCCTGTCCCTGCCCCCGGGGATCTACCGCCTGGAGGCCAGCCTGGGGCTGAACGCGCGGACGAGCAGGGAGTTCGTCGTCCGCCCCGGTGAGCAGACGGTGCTGGACGACATCGTGCTCGATGCCGGTTACCTGAATCTCACCGCCCGCCTGCGCCCCGGCGGGCCCGCCATCACCGACAATCTGCGCTTCGAGATCCGCGCCGCCAAACCCGACGTCAATGGCAGCCACGCCTTCATCGGCTACGCCCCCAATGGGCGCAACGTCATTCTCCGCGCCGGGCGCTACCGCATCGTCAGCTACTGGGGCGTCAACACGCGCACGGTGTCCGAGGTCGAGGTGCGCGCCGGGGAGCGCAGCCTGCGCGACGACATCATCCTGCCCGGCGGCTACCTGAAGCTGGGTGCGCGCCTGAAGCCCGGCGCGCCACCCCTCACCGACAGGCTGCGCCTGGAGATCTACGCAGCGAAACCCCGGGCCGACGGCACCTATGCCTTCGTCACCTATGCCCAGCCGAACCGGCCGATCCAGCTGGCCGCGGGACGCTACCGCGTGGCCGCCCACTTTGGCCTCAACGCCGGGGCGGCCACCGAGGTCACGGTACGCGCGGGCGAGCTGACCGCCAACGAAGACATCATTGTCAACGGCGGATACCTGCGCGTGCTGGCCAGCCGTAACGGCCAGCCCCTCAAAGGCAGCAGCCTGCGCCTCGAGGTCTATGACGCCGAAATGGACATTCGCGGCCAACGCCAGTTCGTCACCTATGTCCAGGCGGGTGGCAGGGGCGCGGGCCTCGCGCGGGGCAGCTACTATGTCAAGGCCACGTACCAGGGACAGAGCGTGGCCGATACCGTCACCGTCGTCCCCGGCGAGACGGCCACCCTGCGACTCGAATTTGGTTCCTGACATCCCACACCACCATTCAAGGAAGACATGCACAT
>JALUTW010000388.1 GCA_027021685.1 Chromatiales bacterium
GAGGTGATGGAGCCGGTCTTGGTGGAGGTGATGCGCTCCTGCAGCACGCCCATCTCCTCGGCCAGGGTCGGCTGGTAGCCCACCGCCGAGGGCATGCGGCCGAGCAGGGCCGAGACCTCGGTGCCGGCCAGGGTGTAGCGGTAGATGTTGTCGATGAACATGAGCACGTCGCGGCCCTCGTCGCGGAAGTACTCCGCCATGGTCAGGCCGGTGAGCGCCACGCGCAGGCGGTTGCCCGGCGGCTCGTTCATCTGGCCGTAGACCAGGGCCACCTTGTCCAGCACCCCGGACTCCTGCATCTCGTGGTAGAAGTCGTTGCCCTCGCGGGTCCGCTCGCCCACGCCCGCGAACACCGAGTAGCCCGAGTGCTCGATGGCGATGTTGCGGATGAGCTCCATGAGGGTCACGGTCTTGCCCACGCCGGCGCCGCCGAACAGGCCCACCTTGCCGCCCTTGGCGATGGGCATGACCAGGTCGATGACCTTGATGCCGGTCTCCAGGATCTCCACCGTCGCGGCCTGGTCGGCGTAGGCCGGCGGCTTGCGGTGGATGGGCCAGCGGGCCTCGGCCTCCACCGGGCCGGCCTCGTCCACCGGCTCGCCCAGCACGTCCATGATCCGGCCCAGGGTGGCCTTGCCCACGGGCACGGTGATGGGGGCGCCGGTGTTGGTCACCGCCATCTCGCGCTTGAGGCCGTCGGTGCTGCCCATGGCGATACAGCGCACCACGCCGTCACCGAGCTGCTGCTGCACCTCCAGGGTCAGGCCGGCATCGTCCACCTTGAGGGCGTCGTAGACCTTGGGCATGGCGTCGCGCGGGAACTTGACGTCCACCACGGCGCCGATAATCTGTGCAATGTGTCCGGAACTCATGGCTCTTTCCTCGAAAATATGTGCAAATTCCGCCGCGGCCGCGCCCCGGGGCACCGCCGCCCATTGATTAAACCGCCGCCGCGCCGCTGATGATCTCCGACAGCTCCTGGGTGATGGCGGCCTGGCGCGCCTTGTTGTAGGCGAGCTGCAGCTCGTCGATGAGGTTGCCGGCGTTGTCCGACGCCGCCTTCATCGCCACCATGCGCGCGGCCTGCTCGCAGGCGATGTTCTCCACCACGCCCTGGTAGACCAGGGACTCGATGTAGCGGTCCATGAGCCCGTCCAGCACCTCGCGCGCGTCGGGCTCGTAGATGTAGTCCCAGTGGTGGCGCAGGTTCTCGTCCAGATCGTCCGGCTCGATGGGCAGGAGCTGGTCGATGACCGGGCGCTGGGTCATGGTGTTGACGAACTCGTTGTACACCAGGTAGAGGCGGTCGATGCGGCCCTCGTCGTAGGCGTCCAGCATCACCTTCACCGTGCCGATCACATCGGTCACCGCGGGCGTATCGCCCAGGTGCGTGGCCTGGCCGGTGATGGTGGCACCGATGCGTTTGAAGAACTGGAACGCCTTCTGGCCGAAGGTGCAGACCTCCATCTCCAGCCCCTCGGCGTCCCACTGCCTCATCTGCCCCAGCAGCTCGCGGAACAGGTTGTTGTTGAGGCCGCCGCACAGGCCGCGGTCGGTGGAGACCACGATGAGCCCGATGCGCCTGGCCTCCCGCGGCACCAGGAACGGATGCCGGTACTCGGTGTGGGCGAAGGCCAGGTGGCTGATCACCGCCCGCATCTTCTGCGAATACGGGCGGGTGGCCGCCATGCGGTCCTGGGCCTTGCGCATCTTGCTCGCCGCCACCATTTCCATGGCACGCGTGATCTTCTGCGTGCTCTGGATGCTCCTGATCTTGGTGCGGATCTCTTTGCCGCCTGCCATCGTCGGCTGCTCCCCTTACCAGGCGCCGTGGGCCTTGAAGTCGTCCAGCGCGGCCTTCATCTCGGCCTCGATCTCGTCGTTGAAATCGCCGGTCTCGTTGATCCTGTCCAGCAGCGCCTGGTACTTGCTCTTGAGGAACGAATGCATGGCGTCCTCGAAGTCCACCACCTTCTTCACCTCGATGTCGTCGAGGTAGCCGTAGTTGGCGGCCATGAGCGAGAAGGCCTGCTGGGCCACGCTCATGGGATGGTACTGCTTCTGCTTCATGAGCTCGGTCACCCGCTGGCCGCGCTCGATCTGCTTGCGGGTGGACTCGTCCAGGTCGGAGGCGAACTGGGCGAAGGCCGCCAGCTCGCGGTACTGGGCCAGGTCCAGGCGCACGCCGCCGCCGAGCTTCTTGATGATCTTGGTCTGGGCCGCACCGCCCACGCGCGACACCGACAGGCCGGCGTTGATGGCGGGCCGGATGCCGGCGTTGAACAGGTCGGTCTCCAGGAAGATCTGGCCGTCGGTGATGGAGATGACGTTGGTGGGCACGAAGGCCGAGACGTCACCGGCCTGGGTCTCGATGATGGGCAGGGCGGTGAGGGAACCGGTCTTGCCCTTGACCTCGCCGTTGGTGACCTTCTCTACGTAGTCGGCATTGACCCGGGCGGCGCGCTCCAGCAGGCGCGAGTGCAGGTAGAACACGTCGCCGGGATAGGCCTCGCGGCCCGGCGGGCGCCGCAGCAGCAGCGACACCTGGCGGTAGGCCCAGGCCTGCTTGGTGAGGTCGTCGTAGATGATGAGGGCGTCCTCGCCGCGGTCGCGGAAGTACTCGCCCATGGCGCAGCCGGCGTAGGGCGCGATGAACTGCATCGCGGCGGACTCGGCCGCGGTGGCCGCCACCACGATGGTGTGCTCCATGGCACCGTGCTCCTCCAGCTTGCGCACCACCGCCGCCACCGAGGAGGCCTTCTGGCCCACGGCCACGTAGATGCACTTGATGCCGGTGCCCTTCTGATTGATGATGGCGTCGATGGCCACCGCGGTCTTGCCCGTCTGGCGGTCACCGATGATGAGTTCGCGCTGGCCGCGGCCGATGGGGACCATGGCGTCGATGGCCTTGAGCCCGATCTGCACCGGCTGGCTCACCGACTGCCGGGCGATGACGCCCGGCGCCACCTTCTCGATGGGCGACGTGAGCCCGGCCTCCACGGGGCCCTTGCCGTCGATGGGCCGGCCCAGGGCATCCACCACGCGGCCGATGAGCTCGGGGCCCACCGGCACCTCGAGGATGCGGCCGGTGCACTTGACCGTGTCGCCCTCGGAGATGTGCTCGTAGTCGCCCAGCACCACGGCGCCGACGGAGTCGCGCTCCAGGTTGAGCGCCATGCCGAAGGTGTCGCCCGGGAACTCGATCATCTCGCCGTACATGACGTCGTTGAGGCCGTGGATGCGCACCACGCCGTCGGCGATGCTGACCACGGTGCCCTCGTTGCGGGCCTCGGTCGCGGGCTCGAAGCCCTCGACCCGCTTCTTGATCAGTTCGCTGATTTCGGATGGATTCAGTTGCATTGTGGCGTTCCTTTGAAACTCTCTGAAAGCCTTACCGCATGAGGGTGTGGGCCAGGCGCTCGAGCTGGCCGGTCACGGAGCCGTCGATGACGAGGTCGCCGGCGCGCACGATGGCACCGCCGATGAGCGACTCGTCCACGCGCACGTCCAGGCTCACCTCGCGCCCCAGCCGGCGCTTGAGCGCCTCCACCAGGGCCTGGCGCTGGGCGTCGTCGAGTGGAAAGGCGGAGACCACCTCGGCCTGCACCTTGCGTTCGGCCTCGGCCCGCTGCGCGGCGTAGAGCTGCGCGATCTCGGGCAGCAGGGCGAGACGGCCGTTGTCGGCCACCACCCGCAGAAAGCGCCGGCCCTTGTCGGTGAGCACCGAGCCGGCCAGCTCCTGCATCACCTCCACCAGCGCCGTGCGATCCACCTCGGGATTGGCGATGGCCTCGCGCATGACGGGTTCGGCGGCGATGGCGGCCAGGGCCTCCAGCATCTCGGACCAGCGCGCCAGGTCGCCGTCGGCCCGGGCCACGGCGAAGGCGGCCTCGGCATAGGGGCGGGCGACGGTGGTTTTCTCTGCCATGGTCGTCTCCGTCTCTAGAGCTGGGCCACCAGGTCCTTGAGCAGGTCCTCGTTGGCCTTGGCGTCGATCTCGCGCTTGAGCACCCGCGAGGCGCCGGCCACCGCCAGCTGCACCACCTCGGCCCGGAGCTGCTCGCGGGCCTGGTTCACGGCCTGGTCGATCTCGGCCCGGGCGGCGTTGAGGATGCGCTCGCCCTCGGCGCGGGCGTTCTCCTTGGCCTCGTCCACGATCTCGTTGGCCCGCTTCTGTGCCTGGGCGATGATCTCCTGCGCCTGCTGCTTGGCCTCGTGCAGCTGCTCGGCCGCGCGCTTCTGCGCCAGCTCCTGCTCGTGGGCCCCGCGCTCGGCGGCCGCCAGGCCGTCGGCGATCTTCTGCTTGCGCTCGTTGAGCGCATTCATGATCGGCGGCCACACGTACTTCATGCAGAACCAGACGAAGACGATGAAGGCGATCGTCTGGCCGAACAGCGTCAGGTTGATGTTCATGGCCTTACCTTGAAGATTCTGTTGCAGTCCGGCTCGCGGCCTAGCCGCCCACCACGGCGAACAGCACGTAGAGACCGATGGCGATGGCGATGACGGGCAGCGCGTCCACCAGGCCCATGACGATGAAGAACTGGGTGCGCAGCATGGGGATGAGCTCCGGCTGGCGCGCGGCGCCCTCCAGGAAGCGGCCGCCGAGGATGCCGATGCCCACGGCCGCGCCCAGGGCACCCAGGCCCAGCATGAGTCCGCCGGCGATGTAGAGGAAAGCGATGGCTTCGGTCATTGTCGTCTCCTGTCAGCAGAACTTGGTTGAATGTCGATGTTGAAGACCGGTGGTGTCCCGTTCAGTGGTGCTCCTGGTGTGCCATCTCCAGGTACACGATGGTCAGCGTCATGAAGATGAATGCCTGCAGCACCACGATGAGGATGTGGAAGATGGCCCAGCCCAGCTGCAGCAGGCCGCCGAAGGTGCCCCAGAACAGCCCGCCCGAGTAGAGCAGGGCGATGAGGATGAAGATCATCTCGCCTGCGTACAGGTTGCCGAACAGGCGCAGGGCCAGGGAGACCGGCTTGGAGATGAGGCTGATGCCTTCCAGAAGCAGGTTGGCCGGCAGGCCCCACTTGCCGAAGGGCTGGAATGCCAGCTCGCCGAAGAATCCCCCCAGGCCCTTGATCTTGATGCTGTAATAGATGATGAGCGCGAACACCGCCAGCGCCATGCCGAAGGTGGCGTTGGGATCGGTGGTGGGCACCACCTTGAAGTAGACGTGGTGCGGATCCATGCCGAGGCCGTGCTCGCCCACCAGGGCGGCCAGCTGCGGCAGCCAGTCCACCGGCACCAGGTCCATGGTGTTCATGAGCAGGATCCAGACAAAGATGGTCAGCGCCAGAGGTGCGATGAGGGGGTTGCGGCCGGTGAAGGAACCCTTGACCGAGTTGTCCACGAACTCCACCACCCACTCGACGAAGTTCTGCCAGCCGGAGGGGATGCCGGCGTCGGCGCTCTTCGCGGCGCGGCGGAACAGCCACAGGAACAACAGGCCCAGGGACACGGACCAGAACATGGTGTCCACGTGGATGGCCCAGAAACCCATGGCCTTGGCCTCCGCCGCGTCGTGGGCGAAGCGCCACTGGCACTCTCCGGCCGGCTCGCACAGCCGGCCGAAGGTCAGGTTCTGCAGGTGATGCTGGATGTAGCCCGAAGCGGTCTGCGTCTCGGTCGCCATGTCGAACTGATCTCAATCCCAAAAAACATTGCAAAAACCGTTGCTTGTCAGCCGCGCCGGCGGGGCGCGTAGCCGCGGGCGAAGAGAAAGCCCGCCTGCGCCAGCACCAGGCCGAGCACCAGGCCCAGGGGCTGGAGGCGCAGCAGCCACATCCCGGCCGCCAGCAGGCCGGCCAGCAGGGCAATCTTGCCCGCGGCGCCCGCAATGACGGCGGCGGCATCCAGGCCATTTTCGGTGGCCCGCTTCAGGCGCCGGGCGCTGTACACGGTGCCGGCGACCATGGCGGCGCCGCCGTAGAGCAGCGCCAGCGAAAATTCCATGCCCTGCAAGAGGGACGAGATCAAGGCGGCCGCGGCGACGGCGGCCACCTGTACCAGGACGATCCTGCGCAGGGCCCGGTCCAGGCCGGCGTGCGCGGCGTTGTACGCGGTGCTCAGCGGGACATCCCCACGCCAGAATCAGGGGCGCGCAGTATACAAGGGCCGAAAAGGGGGGTCAACGCGCGGCGCGCGCGTCACTTGATGTGGGCGAGGATGCCGTCCAGCTCGTCGAGGCTGGTGTAGTGGATGACCAGCCGGCCGCGGCCGCCCTTGCCGTGCTGCAGGGCCACCCGGGCCCCCAGTTTCTCCGACAGCTGTTCCTCCAGGCGCCGCACGTCGGGATCCCGGCTGGGCGCGGCGGCCGGCTTGCGCCCGCCCGCCTGCAGGCGCCGCACCAGGGCCTCGGTCTCGCGCACCGACAGGCCCCGGGCCACCACCTGGCGCGCGGCCTGGACCTGGGCCTCCCCGGCCAGGGCCAGCAGGGCACGGGCGTGGCCCATCTCCAGCTCGCGCCGGGCCACCAGGGCCTTGACCTCGTCGGCCAGGCCCAGGAGCCGCAGCAGGTTGCTCACCGCCGCGCGCGAGCGGCCCACGGCCTCGGCCGCCTCCTGGTGGGTCAGCCCGAACTCGTCCACCAGCCGCTGGAGGGCGGCGGCCTCGTCCATGGGATTGAGGTTCTCGCGCTGGATGTTCTCGATGAGGGCCATGGCCATGGCGGCCCGGTCGTCCACCTCGCGCACCACCGCCGGGATCTCGTGCAGGCCGGCGAGCTGGGCCGCGCGCCAGCGCCGCTCGCCGGCGATGAGCTCGAACTCGCCCCCCTCCACCGGCCGCACCACCACCGGCTGCACCACCCCCTGGGCGCGGATGGAATCGGCCAGCTCGTTGAGGGTTTCGGGGTCGAACTCCTGGCGCGGCTGGAAGCGGCCGCGGCGGATGCGCTCCACCGGCAGGCGGCGCAGCGCGTCCCCGGCCTCCGCTTCGGCCTCGGCCACCGCGCGGCTGCCCAGCAGCGCGCTCAGGGGCTTGCCCAGGCCCGGCTTCTTGGTCGCCACCGCCGGCCCTCCTAGTGCGCCCCGGCGCCGGCGGCGGCGCCCTCGTCGCGGCGCAGGATCTCACCCGCCAGGGCCAGGTAGGCCAGGGAGCCACGGGAGTTCTTGTCGTAGCGCAGCGCCGGCAGGCCGTGGGAGGGCGCCTCGGCCAGGCGCACGTTGCGCGGGATCACGGTGCGGTAGACCTGGTTGGGAAAGTGCAGGATGAGCTGGCCCGAGACGTCGTTGGCCAGGTTGTTGC
>JALUTW010000389.1 GCA_027021685.1 Chromatiales bacterium
GCGCGCATCGCCGGTCCACACGGTCGCCTCGCGCCGCAGGCGCGCGAGCGTGGCGCGCAGGCGCTCGATGCGGCGCGCGTCGCTGTCGAGCGCGACCACCTCGGCCTCGCCCCGCACGAGCTCGAGCAGATGCCCCGTCTTGCCCCCGGGCGCGGCGCAGGCGTCGAGCACGCGCCCGCCGGGGGGCGGCTCGAGGAGCGGCGCGGCGAGCTGGGCGGCGGCGTCCTGCACGCTGACCAGCCCCTCGGCGAAGCCCGGCAGGCGCTCGACCGGCACCGGCTCGGCCAGCACCAGCGCCGAGGGCACCGCGGGCACCGGCTCGGAGGCGACGCCCGCCTCGGCGAGCAGGGCGCGTGCCTGCTCGCGCCCGATGCGGTCGAGCGCGACGCGCACGGTCATGGGCGGGCGGCGGTTGCCGGCCTCGAGCACGGCCTGCCAGCGCTGCGGCCAGTCGCGGCGCACGGCCTCGACCAGCCACGCCGGGTGCGCCCAGCGCGCCTCCGGCACCTCCGCCTCGGCCGCCGCGAGCGCGCCGCGCTCGCGCAGCCAGCGGCGCAGCACGGCGTTGACGAGCCCGCGCGCGCGCGCGGCTCCGGCGCCGGCCGCGGCCGCCACCGTGGCGTGCACGGCGGCGTGGGCCGGGAAGCCGCCCTCGCCTGCCTGATACAGGCCGAGGAGGAGGAGCGCGCGCAGCGCCGTCGCCCGGCGCGCGAGCGGCCGCTCGAGCAGCCGCCCGAGCCGCCACTCCAGGCGCGGCAGGAAACGCAGCGTGCCGTAGACGAGCTCCTGGGCGAGGGCGCGGTCAGCCGGGGCGAGGGCCTCGACGGCGCGCGGCGGGCCGGCGGCGAGCGAGCGGCCCTCCAGCACGCCCGCGAGCCAGCGCGCCGCGGCGGCACGGGGGGCGGCGCCGCGCGCGCCCATCGCTCAGCCCAGGCGGCGGCCGGCGAGCGCGCGCCCGCGCGCGAAGGCCGCCGCGTCCATGCGCCGGCCGCCGGCGGGCTGCACCTCCAGGAGCCGCAGCCGCCCCTCCCCGCAGGCGACCTCCGGGTGGCCGTCGGCCGAGACGACGGTGCCGGGCCCGGCGCCGGCCGGCGCGGCGAGCGGCTCGGCGCGCCAGACGCGCAGCGGCTCGCCCTCGAGCCGCGTCCATGCCACCGGGCGCGGGTGGAAGGCGCGCACGCGGCGGTCGAGCTCGGCGGCCGGCAGGCGCCAGTCGAGCTCGGCGTCGGCCTTGGCGATCTTGGGCGCGTAGGTCGCCGCCGCCCCGTCCTGGGGCACGGCCTCGAGCGCGCCGGCGGCGAGCCGGGGCAGCGAGCGCACGAGCAGTGCCGCGCCGAGCTCGGCGAGCCGCGCCTCGAGCTCGCCCGCGGTCTCGCGCGGGCCGATGGGGGTGCGCTCGCAGGCGAGCACGGGGCCGGTGTCGAGCCCCTCGTCCATGCGCATCAGGCACACGCCGGTCTCGGCGTCGCCGGCGAGGATGGCCCACTGCACGGGGGCCGCGCCGCGCCAGCGCGGCAGGAGCGA
>JALUTW010000390.1 GCA_027021685.1 Chromatiales bacterium
CGTCACCCGGGATGGTCTCTGGCGGAGGGTCGCGGGCCTGGCTGGGCATCGGTAGAGCACACTTCATGAAGGTCAGCGAACAATGGCTGCGTGAATGGGTGGACCCACCGGTGGACACCGCCGGGCTGGCCCGCCAGCTCACCATGGCCGGGTTGGAGGTGGAGGCGGTGGAGCCCGCGGCGCCGGCATTCACCGGCGTGGTGGTGGCCGAGGTGCTGGCCGTGGCGCCGCATCCCGACGCCGACCGCCTGCGGGTGTGCCAGGTGAACACCGGCGGCGGGGCCCCGGTGGAGATCGTCTGCGGTGCCCCCAACGTGGCCCCCGGCATGAAGGTACCCTGCGCCACCGTGGGCGCGGTGTTGCCCGACGGGACCAAGATCAAAAAGACCAAGCTGCGCGGCGTGGCCTCGGCCGGCATGCTGTGCTCGGCCCGCGAGCTGGGCCTGGCCGAGGAGGCGGAGGGCCTCATGGCCCTGGACCCGGATGCGCCCGTGGGCGCCGATCTGCGGGCGTACCTGGGGCTCGACGACCATGTACTGGAACTGGGCCTGACGCCCAACCGGGGCGACTGCCTGGGCATGGAGGGGGTGGCGCGCGAGGTGGCGGTCATCAACCGCATGGCCCTCAATCCGCCGCCGGAGGCGCCGGTGGCGCCCCAGGTGGAAGACACCCTGCCGGTGCGGCTGGAGGCGCCGGCCGCCTGTCCCCGCTACGTGGGCCGCGTGGTCCGGGGCGTGGATCCCGCCGCGCGCACCCCCCTGTGGATGGCCGAGCGCCTGCGCCGGGCGGGGGTGCGCAGCCTGGGCCCGCTGGTGGACGTGACCAACTACGTCATGCTGGAGCTGGGCCAGCCCATGCACGCCTTCGACCTGGGGCGGCTCGCCGGCGGCATCACCGTGCGCATGGGCCGCCCCGGCGAGAAGCTGGCCCTGCTGGACGGCCAGGAGGTGGAGCCGGGGGAGGGCACCCTGGTCATCGCCGACGACTCGGGGCCGGTGGCCCTGGCCGGGATCATGGGCGGCGAGGCCACCGCCGTGGGCGGGGCGACCACCGACATCTTTCTCGAAAGCGCCTTCTTCACCCCGGAGGCCGTGGCCGGCCGGGCCCGGGCCTTCGGCCTCCACACCGATTCCTCCCACCGTTTCGAGCGCGGGGTCGCGCCCGATCTCCAGGAACGGGCCATGGAGCGGGCCACCGCGCTGCTGGTGGACATCGCCGGCGGGCGGCCCGGGCCGCTGGTGGTGGAGACCCGGCCCGAGCATCTGCCGCCGCGTCCGGCCATCACCCTGCGCCGGGAACGCATCGCCCGCCTGCTGGGCTGCGAGGTGCCCGATGCCCACGTGGAGGACATCCTCACCCGGCTGGGGATGCAGGTCACGGGCGGCGATCGGGCGTGGGAGGTGGTGCCGCCGGCGTTCCGCTTCGACGTCGGCCTGGAGGCGGACCTGGTGGAGGAAGTGGCCCGCATCTGGGGCTACGGCGAGGTCCCCGCCACCCGGCCCAGGGCGGAGCTGGCCATGGGACCGCGGCCCGAGGCCCGGGTGGCACCGGCCCGCTGGCGCACCCTGCTGGCGGACCGGGGCTGGTACGAGGCCATCACCTACTCCTTCGTGGACCCGGAGCTGCAGCGCATGCTGGATCCGGAGACCCCGGCGGTGGCCCTGGCCAACCCCCTGGCGGCGGACATGGCGGTCATGCGCACCAGCCTCTGGCCCGGGCTGCTCAAGGCGGTGCAGTACAACTTGCACCGCCAGCAGGAACAGCTAAGCTTATTCGAGTACGGTCTCAAGTTCACTCGGCAAGATACTGAAATAATTCAGGAACCCTCCCTGGCCGGGGTGGCCGCGGGGGTCCGGGAGCCGCGCCGCTGGGACGGCCCCCGGGAGGCGCTGGATTTCTTCGACCTCAAGGGCGACGTGGAGGCCCTGCTGGCCCTGACCGGCCGGCCGTCGGCCTTCGCCTTCGAGGCCGCGGCCCATCCGGCCCTGCATCCGGGCCAGTCGGCGCGGGTCCTGCACGAGGGGCGGCCCATGGGCTGGGTGGGGCGGCTCCATCCCCGCCTGGAGCGGGCCCTGGACCTGCCCCGGGCGGTGTACCTGTTCGAGCTGGACGCCGCAGCCCTGGCCGCCGGGCGGCTGCCGCGGTTTGCGCCCCTGTCGCGGTTTCCGGCCATCCGCCGCGACATCGCCATCGTGGTTGATGAAACCGTGGCGGCGGCCGATATACAGCGGTGCATCCGCGAGGCGGCCCCGCCGATCCTCACCGAAATCGAGGTTTTCGATGTCTACCGGGGCGAAGGTATTGATTCTGGTAGAAAAAGTCTGGCCCTGGGCTTGACCTTGCAGGATCTTTCGCGCACTCTTACGGATACAGATGTGGAGGCTGCCGTCAGCCGGATCCTGGGGGCACTGGAGAGGCAACTTGGGGCGACACTGAGAGAGTAGCTATGGCGTTGACCAAGGCGGACATGGCAGAGCGTCTGTTCGAGGAGCTGGGCCTCAACAAGCGGGAGGCCAAGGAACTGGTGGAGATGTTCTTCGAGGAAATCCGCACCGCCCTGGAAAACGGCCACCAGGTGAAACTGTCGGGTTTCGGCAATTTCGACCTTCGCGACAAGAAAGAACGCCCGGGGAGAAACCCCAAAACTGGTGAGGAAATTCCCATCACCGCCCGCCGGGTGGTGACCTTCCGCCCCGGGCAAAAACTAAAAGCACGCGTCGAGGCCTATGCTCGAACCGTCCAACAATAACGAACTGCCCCCCATCCCGAGCAAACGCTATTTCACCATCGGCGAGGTGAGCGAGCTGTGCGACGTGAAGCCGCACGTGCTGCGCTACTGGGAACAGGAGTTTCCCCAGCTCAAGCCGGTGAAGCGCCGCGGCAACCGCCGCTACTACCAGCGCCAGGACGTGATCATGATCCGCCAGATCCGCAGCCTGCTCTACGAGCAGGGCTACACCATCGGCGGCGCCCGCCTGCAGCTCGCCGAGCAGGCCAATGGCAAGGGCAACGGCAAGGGCATCGACCCCCGCACCCTGCGCGAGCTGCGGGCCGAACTCGAGGAGCTGCTGCGCCTGCTCCAGCCCTGACCCGGCGCCTTTTCCCCGGCCGCCGGCCGCGGTATCATAGCGGCCGCTCCGCGCCGCGGGGTGTTCCCGCCTGATTACATCGGGGCGTAGCGCAGTCTGGTAGCGCACCGCAATGGGGTTGCGGTGGTCGGAGGTTCAAATCCTCTCGCCCCGACCAGTCTTTCCTCCGGGCTCAAGAAGGGGCTGGTGACAAACGATTCTCGTTTGCCACCTTCTCTTTCGATTCCATTGGTTCTATAGTCGGCACGGGCCCCTCATGGCTTGCCGGATCCAGGGGGCATTATTCCTTGCGATGGCCTGTCGTGGCATGCAAGGAAAACCGTGGAGTGGTTAAAGGTTCATCATATGTTAGAGCATTCTAATAATTGTTTATGAAGAACATTCTAATAATTGTTTATGAATTGCAAGGCCTCCAGAAACATGTTAAATGGTTGCCAATTCGTGTAGCGCCAAACTTCTGTAGAGAACGCGACAGGTAGTGACAGGTTTCTGCCGGGTAGGCTGCGGGCTGGCAGGCTTTACCTTCGAATCTAGAAAATACAAAGGAGTCATTAAATGTATATCAAAAAACGCATTTTCTACAGCTTTCTGGTTTCACTGGCCCTGATCAGCCTTGCCGGCTGCAAAGCCCTCGAAGGCCTGACCAAGAGCTCGGACCAGTCGGAAAAAATCCTCAAGCCCTCCAGCGCCGATGTTTCGCCCAATATGGACTTCAACAAAATCAGGTCCATTGCGGTGTTTCCGCTGTTTCCCGGTGCTGGCGTTATCGGAGGCATGCAGGGATATGATGATCCCAAGTACGCCCAGGATGTCGCCCAGGCGCTGACTGCCGAACTGTCGACCAAGCAGTCGCAGTGGAAGATTCGCACGCCGAAGGAGGTGCTTGATACAATCAACAAGTATGCGCTGGGCCGGGGCTACAAGAACCTGCAGGCGGACTACAACACCAGCAGCGGCCAGTTGACCGCCTTTACCCGCCAAACCCAGAAGTTTCTCGCCACGCTGGCGAAAAAGATGAAGGTGGACGGCTTCATCTTCGGCAACTATGTCGTCGTCTCGCAGCCCACGATTGTCCAGACCATCTTCGGGCCGCAAAAGCGCCATGTTGTCGTCAGCGAGGTGAATGTGGCGCTGTTTTATGCCAGAGACAAGGCCGTGTGGTGGCGTGCGACCAGCAGAATCAAGGGGCCGGATACTACCACCGTAGTCAACAACATCGCCAAGTCGCTGGCGGCGTATGTCGGCAAGGGTACACTGCGCCAGTTGTAATTCAGGGAAACCATTGATTGTTCGTTGAACCGTTCTTTTCCCCTGACACGAATGTCCTGGAGAGCTGCGGCATGCGTTGACAGAAGGTAGCGTGGAAGGGGCGGAAAAAGGGCCGGTGACAAGTGGTTCTTGCTTGTCACCGGCCCGTTTTTGTTATGCAGGAAGGCAGCAGGAAGGTCTGTGAGCGTGGACTGTATGACGACTCACATCATGGACTGCAGGTAGTTCTCCAGGCCCACCTTGCCGATGAGGTCGAGCTGGGTCTCCAGCCAGTCGATGTGCTTCTCCTCGCTCTCGAGGATGTCCTCGAACAGCTCCCGGCTGACGTAGTCGCCACAGGATTCGCAGTGGGCGATGGCCTCGCGCAGCAGCGGCACCGCCTCCAGCTCCAGCGCCAGGTCGCAGCGCAGCATCTCCTCCACGTTCTCGCCCACCTTCAGCTTGCCCACGTCCTGGAGGTTGGGCAGTCCCTCCAGGAACAGGATGCGCCGGACGAGGGCATCGGCGTGCTTCATCTCGTCGATGGATTCCTCGTACTCGTGCTCGTTGAGCCTGTGCAGGCCCCAGTTCTCGTACATGCGTGCATGGAGGAAGTACTGGTTGATGGCCGTGAGCTCGTTCTTGAGGGCGAGATTGAGATATTCGATGACCTTGGGATCTCCTTTCACGGGCAGACTCCTCCGGGCAAGGGGTGGCAGGAAGATGTTTCGCTGGATTGTAGCGTGCCGGGGCCGCCCCGGGCAGGGCAGGTGCGCGTCAGGCGCACTGCAGGGCGGCGCCGGATTCGGCCTCGCCGGCGCGCGCCGCCTCCAGCAGCTCGCGGGCGCAGCGGCCGCACTTGCCGCACTGGGTGGCTACGCCCAGGGCCCGGCTGAGGTCGCGCAGGCTGGCGGCCTCGCCGCGGCGGGCGCAGTCGCGGATCTGGCTGCAGGTGACTCCCTTGCACAGGCACACGTACATGGGGTGGGCCCCTCCGGGGTTGGTTCATCCATCGCGGGCCCCATCTAAACCTAAATGAGAATGATTGTCAATAGTATTTGGTTGAGGCACGTGGGCGGCGCAGGCCCAGCAGGGCCAGCCCGGCATAGAGGATGCCGATGGCGAGCAGCGTGTCGGGCTGGTGCCGCCACAGGTAGGCCGCCAGCAGGCCCACCGTGGCCAGCATGAGTGCGATGCCGGCCCACACGACGGCCGGATGCGCGCCGGTCTCGTGCCGCAGGCGCCAGGCCGCCGCCGCCACCCCCAGGAACACCCACAGGAAGGTCATGCTGGAGAAGGCGGCGATGGTGGCCAGCCCGCCCAGGAGGGTGAAGGCCACCCCGCCCGCGGTCATGGCCAGGGTGGCGGCCCAGGGCACGCCGTTGTGCGCGCGCCGGGCGAGGGGCCGGGGCATGGCCCCGGCCCCGGCCATGTCCGCCATCATGCGCGCGGCGCCGAACTGGGTGCTGTTGATGGCCGACGAGGTGGCCAGCAGTGCCGCCAGATCCACCAGCACCACGCCGGCCTTGCCCAGCACCGGCTGGGCCACCGCGGCCAGGGCGTACTCCTCTGCGCCGCGGATCTGGTCCGGCGACAGCACCCCCACCGCCACCACCGCCAGGGTCACGTAGATGGCCGAGGTGATGGCGATGGAGCCGTAGATGCCCCGGGGCAGATCGCGCCGCGGGTCGCGGGACTCGTCCACGGCGTTGGTGATGAGCTGGAAGCCCTCATAGGCCACGAAGATGAGCGCCCCGGCCAGGAACACGGCGGCGATGCCGTGATCGAACACGGGGCGCATCCGGGCCGGCTCGACGCTGGCCAGGCCGATGCCGGCGAACACCGCGAGGATGGCGATCTTGCTGTACACCACCAGGTCCTCGGCCAGGCCGGTGGAGCGCACGCCCTTGAGGTTGATGATGAGGAAGAACGCCAGCACCAGCACCGACAGCACCATGCGCACGCGGGCGTCGTCCGCCGCGCCCAGCAGGTCGGCGCCGTAGGCGCCGAAGGTGTAGGCGTACAGGGCCAGGGTGCCCACGTAGCCCAGGAGGATGGCCCGGTTGGCCAGCACCGCCAGGCCCGGCCGGCGGGGAAAGGCCCGGCGCAGGTAGGTGAAGCTGGAGCCGTCGCCCGGGTAGGTCAGGGCCAGGCGGACGAAGCAGTGGCCCACGCTGAAGGCGATGAGGCTGCCCAGCAGGAACGCCAGCGGCGCGGCGTGGCCGGACAGGTCCACCGCCAGGCCCAGGACCGAGAAGATCCCGCCCCCGATCATGCCACCCACGCCGATGGCGATGAGTTCGGCCAGGCCGAGCTGTGCGTTCCTGATGCGGGAGGGCATGGACGGTATCAGCGCAGCAGGCCACGGTGGCGGAGCATGCGGTAGAGCATGACCTTCACTGTGTCATTGATCAGGAACCAGAACAGGGCGTAGGCCCACACCAGCAGGGCGTAGGTCCAGCCGATGGGGGCGACCAGGAAGCCGTACACGGCCACGAGGGTGCCCGCGATCTCGGTGCCGAAGGTGGCCCAGAACAGCAGTGGCGACGGCCAGGGCCGCTGCCAGAACCAGCCATCCACGCGGGTGATGTACAGGGTCATGTGTCCGGCCACGATGAGCTTGAGGAACAGGATGGTGCGGATCATCTCCTCGGGAAAGCCGTGGTCCTGGAGCAGGAAGAACAGCACGAACGATGAAACGACCCCGGTGATGCCCAGCACCGAGGACACGGTCAGAAGCTCCGGCATGTTCCAGCGCACCGGCGCCGGATGAACCCGGGGGCGGTCGTAGGCGATGGCCAGGATGGGGATGTCGTTGAGCAGCGCCAGCAGGATGATCATGAGGGCGGTGATGGGGTAGAAGTCGAAGATGACGATGGACAGGGTCATGAACAGGATGATGCGGATGGTCTCGGCGATGCGGAAGGTGGCATAGCTCTTCATGCGCTCGAAGGTGATGCGGGCCTGCTGGATGGCCTCGTTGATCACGCCCAGGCCGGGTGCAGTGAGGATGATGTCGGCGGCGGCGCGGGCGGCGTCGGTGGCGTCCGAGACGGCGATGCCGCAGTCGGCCTTCTTGAGCGCGGGCGCATCGTTGACGCCGTCGCCGGTCATGCCCACCATGTGGCCGGCCTTCTGCAGCGAGTCCACGATGCGGTACTTGTCCTCGGGCACCACCTCGGCAAAGATGTCCACCTGCTCGATCATCTCGATGATGGCGGACTCGTGGGTATGCAGGAACTCCTGGTCGAGCAGGCTGGTGTCATAGAGTTCGGTCAGGGTCTCGATGACCTGGTCTGCGAAGCGCTCGGCCTCCTTGCGGCTCACTTCCCCCTTGAGGCGCTCGTAGATGGCGGCGGTCAGGGCCCGGGCCAGGGCCAGCAGCTCCTGGCTGCCGGAGCCGGTGAGCTGCTTCGAGCGCAGCACCCGGTCGGGCAGGCCCAGCAGGCGCCCGATCTCGCGCGCGATGGCGGCGTTGTCGCCGGTGACCATCTTGACCCGGACCCCGTAGGCCCGCATGCGGGCAATGACCTCGTGGGAGTCGGGGCGCGGTGGATCGTACAGCGGGATGAGCCCCAGCAGCTCCAGCGGCCCGCCACCGTGCCGCCGGCCCACGGCCAGGGTGCGGTAACCCCTGGAGGCGAGCAGATCCACCATCTCCGACAGGTGGTGGGCGGTGGCATCGTCCAGGTCGGCCATTTCCATGAGCACCTGGGGCGCACCCTTGACAGCGGTGAACGGCCCACCGGGGCCTTCGACGGCCGCCTCGGTGCGCTTGCGCACCGGGTCGAAGGGAATGAACTCCTGCTGCCGGTACGCCTCCAGGTCCAGCGGCCCCAGTGTCTCGTCGATGTAATGGAAGATGGCCAGCTCGATGGGATCGCGGTTCTCCACCCGTGAGGCGAGGGCGGCGACGAGGAACAGATCGCGCTGGCTGAAGCCGTCCAGGGTCACGGGATCGGCCACCTGCATCTCGTTGCGGGTGAGGGTGCCGGTCTTGTCGGAGCAGAACACATCGATACCCGCCAGCTCCTCGATGGCCACCAGCCGGCTGACGATGGCCTGGCGGCGGGCCAGGTTGAGGGCGCCCACGGCCATGGTCACGGACATGACCGCGGGCAGGGCCACGGGAATGGAGGCCACCGCCAGCACCAGCGCGAAGCGGGCGATCTCGAGGAAGCTCTCGTGGCGGAACAGGGCGACCAGGACGATGAGCGCAATGAGGGCCAGGCTGACGAGGATCAGGAAGTTGCCGATCTGGATCACCATCTGCTGGAAATGGCTGCGCTCCTCGAGCTGGGCCCGGGCGACCAGCGAGACCACCGAGCTGAAGCGGGTGGCCCGCCCGGTGTTGACCACCACTGCCAGCATCTCGCCCTGCTTGACCACGGTGTTGGCGTACGCCACTTCTCCCGGCTTCTTGCTCACCGGCAGCGACTCGCCGGTGAGCGCCGACTGGTCCACCAGCAGGTAACTGCCGCGCACGAGCTGCGCGTCCGCAGGCACCAGATCCCCGATGCGCAGCCTGATGATGTCGCCGGGGACCAGCTTGCGTGCCGGCAGGGTGTGGAAGGCACCGTCGCGCAACACCACGGTGGTGCGGGCCATGCGCTGCTTGAGCGCCTTGAGGGCGTTGAGGGCGCGGTGTTCCTGCATGAAGTCCAGGCCCGCGTTCACCAGCAGCATGACGACGATGATGACGAAGTCCTCCCACTTCTGCACGATGGCGGAGAGGACGGCGGCCACCTCGATCATCCACGGGATGGGGCCCCAGAAGCGGCGGAAGATCCGGTGCCACAGGGGTTCCTCGCGTTCGGCGATCTCGTTGTAACCGTACCGCTCCAGCCGGCGCCGGGCCTCGTCGCCGGACAGCCCGTGTTCGGCGTCGGTGTGGAGTTCGGCCAGGGTGGCGGCCGGGTCCCGGCGCGCATATTCGTCGGTGGCGCGCGTACCGGAGGCGATGGAGGTGTTCATGGCCCGGGTCATGATGGCTGCAGGGAATCGCCCGCCGTCGCCGGCAGGGTGCGGCGGCACCAATGTAGCATCCCGGGTCCGGGGGCGGGGCCGCCGCCATGCCTGCGGTTGATCCCGATCAATTCCCGCCGGCGGGCACCGGCGGATCAGGGGCGGTGTACTGGCGGATGATCAGGGTGTCGCCGCGCTGGGAGAACTCGAGCTGCTTGAGCGCGGTCATGCCCAGCAGCACCTCCTCGTCGCCGGCGTGTGGGTTGATGGACGCGGGCAGGTCGGTGAGGGCGATGGGGCCCAGCTCCAGGCGCGCGATGCGCGTGCGCCAGGCCCGCATGGGCCCGCGGGCGGTCTGGTACACGGCCGGGGCGAGGCGCTCCAGCCCCAGGCGCCGGGCGAGGCCGGCGGGCACGGACACGTCGCTGGCCCCGGTGTCGAGCAGGAACACCACCTCGGTCCCGTTGATGCGGCCCGTGGCCACGTAATGGCCGTAACGGTTGCGCTGCAGCACCACCTCGCGCACGCCGCCGGCCACGCGCCCGGCCGGTTCGGGATTGGGATTGGCCCAGCGCTCCAGCAGGCCGTCGAACAGCAGGGTCAGCAGCCCCAGCAGCAGGAGCCACATGGCCGCGATCATCCAGCCGCCTAGGCGGCGCTGGCCGTGTTCGGGACCTCTGCTCATGGCATGCCCCGGCGTGGTCCCGGATCCGGTGTCGTCATGCCGTCGTTGTGGACAAGGCGGGACGCAACCCCCTGATTTCCCGTCGCGCCGGAGCAGGCCTCAAGCCGTCTTCCGGGCGGACGCCAATGACAGCAGGAAGGGGGCAAGGGAAGCGGGTCGATGCGGTCCTGGTTCATCACGTTCATGCTGTTGCTGGCAGTGCCGGCCCTGGAGGCCGGGGAGCTGCATCTGATCCTCAGCGGCAAGGCCATCCACCTCGATCCGGGCGACTACAACGAGAGCAACTGGGGCGTCGGCTTCGAGTACGATTTCACGCCGCGCGGCCACTGGATCCCGTTCGTCGCCGGGGCCTCGTTCCTGGACAGCAACGAGGACGTGTCCAACTACCTGGGCGGCGGCACCAAGTACCGCCGCCACCTGGGCGGCGGCTGGCACCTGGACGGCGGCATCATCGGCTTCGTCATGACCCGCAAGGACTACCACGACAACAGTCCCTTCATCGGCGTGCTGCCGTTCGCCTCCCTGGGCACGGAACGGGTGGCCCTCAACATCACGTACGTGCCCCGGGTGCAGCAGAAGACCTCGCCCCTCATCTATTTCCAGCTCATGTTCCGCCTGGCGCAATATGATTGAACCCTGGCACCGGGTGCACCGGCTCATTCATCCCGGTAGCGCTGCAGCAGCTCGCCGTAGGCATCGATACGCCGGTCGCGCAGGAAGGGCCAGATGCGCCGCACCGTGTCCGTGCGCCCGGGGTCCAGCTCCACCGTGAGCACCTGGGGTTCGGCGGTGCCGGCCTCGGCCAGCAGTTCCCCCTGGGGCCCGCAGGCGAAGCTGCCGCCCCAGAACTCGATGCCGCGCTCCGGGTCGTCCGGGTGCGGTTCCCAGCCGCAGCGGTTGGCGGCCAGCAGCGGCAGCCCGTTGGCCACGGCATGGCCGCGCTGCACCGTGCGCCAGGCATCGAACTGCCGGCGGCGTTCCTCGGCATCGTCGGCCGGGTCCCAGCCGATGGCGGTGGGGTAGAGCAGGAGGTCGGCGCCCGCCAGGGCCATGAGCCGTGCCGCCTCCGGGAACCACTGGTCCCAGCACACCAGCACGCCCAGCCGTCCCGCCGCCGTGTCGACGGGCACGAAGCCCGTGTCCCCCGGCGTGAAGTAGAACTTTTCGTGGTAGCCCGGATCGTCGGGGATGTGCATCTTGCGGTAGCGGCCGGCGAGGCGGCCGTCGGCGTCCAGCACCACCGCGGTGTTGTGGTACAGTCCGCTCCCGCGCCGCTCGAACACCGAGCCCACGATCACGGTGCCGGTCTCGCGCGCCAGCCGCCCCAGGGCCCCGGTGGTGGGGCCCGGCACCGGCTCGGCCAGGTCGAAACAGGCGGTGTCCTCGGTCTGGCAGAAGTAGCGCGTGCGGTGCAGTTCGCACAGCAGGACCAGGCGCGCGCCGGCGGCGGCGGCCTCGCGCACCATCTCCCCGGTGGCGGCCAGGTTGGTCTCGGGGTCCGGGGTGAAGCTCTGCTGGACCAGCGCGGCGGTGAGTCGGCTCTGAGGCATGGGAGTTCCTGGCAACGGGTGCCGCACAGTATATATCAGGGGGATTCACGTCCGTGTCCGCTTGTGCCGGCAGGGCATTTTGGTTTCAATAGGTGCATGAGGACATTGCGCATCCTGGCGTGGTTGCTGCCGGCCGTGGTCGCCGCCGGCTGTTCCACCGTGGACCCGGAGCAGCGCCTGGGTCAGACCCTGCGGGCCTACGAGCGGGTGGTACGGTGGGGCGAGCTGGAGCGCGCCGCCTCCTTCCGGCGCGACGGTGCGCCCGGCTGGAGCGAAACGGTCCGCCGGCGCCTGCGGGGGTTGCGGGTGACCCGCTACGACGTCATCGACGGCGCCATGGAAGAGGCCGACCGGCTCTACCGCCAGCAGGTGCGCATCGGCTACTACTATCCGGACAACCCGGTGGAGCGGACCGTCATCGATTCACAGCGCTGGGAGTACGACGCCCAGCGGCGAAAGTGGTACCTGGTCTCGCCGCTGCCGGCGTTTCGCTGAGTTCCCTCATTCCTTCGCCAGCACGCCCCGCGCCAGCTGCAGGGCGGCACAGTGCAGGCCGCCGCCCTGGCGGATGAGCACCCGGCAGTCCACCGGGATGACGCGGCGGCCGGGAAAGCAGCCGCGCAGCCGGCGCAGGGCCAGCTCGTCGGCCGGATCGCCGTAGGCCGGCACCAGCACGGCACCGTTGAGGACGAGAAAGTTGACATAGGTGGCCGGGAGCCGGCGGCCGTCCTCGTCGCGCACCGGCGCCGGCAGCGGCAGGGGGACCAGGCGCACCGGCCGCGGCCCGGCCGCCAGGGCCTGGGCCAGCTCTTCGGCCATTCTCGCCAGGGGCTCGTGGTGCTCGTCGGCCCGGCGCTCGCAGACGGCGTGGGCCACCACCGACGGCGAGCAGAACCGGGCCAGCATGTCCACGTGGCCGTCGGTGTCGTCCCCGGCCAGGCGGCCATGGCCGAGCCAGATGAAGCGGCGGATGCCCAGGTGGGTGCGCAGCCGGGTCTCCAGCAGCGGCTTGTCCGGCGGCGGCCCCCCCGGCAGGGCCCGGTTGGGGTTGAGCAGGCAGCTTCGCGTGGTGAGTACGGTGCCGGCGCCGTCGGTGTCCAGGGCCCCGCCTTCCAGCACCAGGTCCACCCGTTCCAGCGGGGTGTCGCCGAAGCAGCCGGCGGCGTGCAGCCGGCGGCTGGCGGCATCGTCGCGCGCGGCCGGGAACTTGCCGCCCCAGCCGTTGAAGACGAAGTCCACCAGCCGCACGCGGCCCGCCTCGGCCACGCACAGCGGGCCGTAGTCGCGGGTCCAGGTGTCGTCGACGGGATGCTCCACCAGGCGCAGGCGTTCCGGCGCCACCCCGGCCGCCGCCAGGCGGTCCTGCACGTGACGGCGGTGGGCGGCGTCGGCGCAGATCACCAGCACCGGTTCGAAGCCGGCGATGGCCGCGGCCAGCGTGGTCCAGGCGGACTCGGCCGCCTCCAGGTGGGGGGCCCAGTCGGTGCCCTCGTGGGGCCACGCGAGCAGCACGCCGCTTTGCGGCGACCACTCGGGGAGCAGCAGGCGGCCGGCGGCCAACTGGGGTTTACGGGGTCACGGGGGCGCGGGTGACCACCGAGTCGATCACCCACTTGTGCTCGAAGTAGACGACGAAGTCCTTGTAGATCCAGCGCGAGATGGGGGGCTCGCCCACCGGCGGGACCTTTTCGATGGGAGCGCCGAACAGTTCCTCCACCTTGTCCATGGTCATGCCCCGGGCCGGCATCTCCACGGTGACCACGGTGGGCTCCGATTCCGGGCCGGCGGGCGGTTCCTGCGGCATCTGCAGGACGTCGGCTCCGGCCGGCTGCGCGGCGGCCAGGGCCAGGGCCAGGGCACCCCAGGGGGCGAGGAGTCGGAACATGGCGGGCTCCTTGGGCATCAATGATGTCGGAACTTCCATAAACTATACTTCATCAAAGGGTTACAGGCAAAAATTCACGCGGCTTGTCGCCTGTGGCGGCTTGAAGCACGTTGGCCGGACCGCACATTTATTAATGGTTGCCCCAGGCGAGCATTCATGGTCTACGTCGAGTCACATCCCCCCGTCGCCGGTGCCGTTCCGGAGTCCGGTGAATGGGGCGCGCGGCTCCTGGCCGGCCGGCCGGCCGAGGAACAGGCCCTGCTGCGCCGGGCGGTGGCCCTGGCCCGGGAGGCCCACGGTGACCAGCGCCGGGCCTCGGGCGAGCCGTACATCTCCCACACCGTGGCGGTGGCCGAGATCCTGGCCGGCCTGCGGCTGGACGCCGAGACCCTGGTGGCCGCCATCCTCCACGACGTGGTGGAGGACACCGAGGTGCCCCTGGCCCGCATCGAGCAGGAGTTCGGCCGCGGGGTGGCGCGGCTGGTGGACGGGGTCACCAAGATGGGGCTCATCGACGCCCAGGTGCCCGAGGGCCGGGGCAGCCGGGAGCGGCTCAAGGCGGAGAGCCTGCGCAAGCTGCTGCTGGCCATGGCCGAGGACGTGCGGGTGGTGCTCATCAAGCTGGCCGACCGCCTCCACAACATGCGCACGCTGAAATACCTGGAGCCGGACAAGCGCCGTCGCATCGCCCGCGAGACCCTGGAGATCTACGCGCCGCTGGCCAACCGCCTGGGCATCTGGCAGATCAAGTGGGAGCTGGAGGACCTGGCCTTCCGCCACCTGGATCCCGAGGCCTACAAGCGGGTGGCGCGCGAGCTGGACGAGCGGCGCGTGGACCGCGAGCGCTACATCAAGCGGGTGGTGGAGATCATCCGGCGCGAGCTGGCGAAGAACGGCATCGAGGCCGAGGTCAGCGGCCGGCCCAAGCACATCTACAGCATCTGGCGCAAGATGCGGCGCAAGGGCGTGGGCTGCCACGACCTCTACGACGTGCGCGCGGTGCGCATCCTGGTGGACGACGTGGTGCAGTGCTATGCCGCGCTGGGCGTGGTGCACACCCTGTGGCGGCACATCCCGCGGGAGTTCGATGACTATATCGCCACGCCCAAGGAGAACATGTACCAGTCCATCCACACCGCGGTCATCGGACCCGAGGGCAAGACCCTGGAGGTGCAGATCCGCACCCATGCCATGCACGAGCACGCGGAGCTGGGGGTGGCGGCCCACTGGCGGTACAAGGAAGGGGCGCGGCCGGACGACCACTACCAGCAGAAAATCGCCTGGCTGCGCCAGCTCCTGGACTGGAAGGAGGAGTCGGCCGACGCCGGCGACTTCATCGACCGCTTCAAGTCCGAGGTGTTCCAGGATCGGGTCTACGTGCTCACCCCGGGCGGTGACGTGCTGGACCTGCCCCAGGGGGCCACGCCGCTGGACTTCGCCTACTACATCCACACCGAGGTGGGGCACCGCTGCCGCGGGGCGCGGGTCAACGGCCGCATGGTGCCGCTGACCTACGAACTCAAGAGCGGCGACCAGGTGGAGATCCTCACCGCCAAGAGCGGCCGTCCCAGCCGCGACTGGCTCAACCCGCACCTGGGCTACCTGCGTACCTCGCGCGCGCGGGCCAAGGCGCGCCAGTGGTTCAAGCAGCAGGATCAGGAGAAGAACGCCGCCGAGGGCCGCGTCCTGCTGGAACGGGAGCTGCACCGCCTGGGCATCACCGGCCTGGCCTACGGCGAGCTGGCCAGGGCCCTGGGTTACGACACGGTGGAGGATCTCTACGTGGCCCTGGGGCGCAGCGACGTGACCCCGGGCCAGCTGGGCAAGGCCGCGGCGGAGCTGGTGCAGCCGGCGGCGGAGGCCGACGTGCCGGTGCAGCCGGTGCGCCGCCGCCCGCGCGGCGAGGCCGGATCCGAGGTCACCATCCACGGCGTGGGCAACCTGCTCACCCGCCTGGCCCAGTGCTGCAAGCCGGCCCAGGGGGACCCCATCGTGGGCTACATCACCCGCGGCCACGGCGTCACCATCCACCGCCGCGACTGCCGCAACGTGCTGACCATGGACGACGGGCGCCGGGACCGGCTCATCGAGGTGCAGTGGGCCGGCAGGGCCCGCGGCACCTATCCGGTGGACGTGGTGGTGGAGGCCATCGACCGCCACGGGCTGCTGCGTGACGTCACCAACGTGCTGGCCAACGAGATGATCAACGTGGTGGCGGTCAACACCCGGTCCGACAAGCGCACCAACACCGCGCGCATGGAGCTGACGCTGGAGATCGCCGACGTGGCCGAGCTCTCGCGCGTGCTCAACCGCATCAACCAGCTGCCCAACGTCTACGAAGTCCGCCGTGTCCACCGCTGAGGCGGACATCGCCTACGATCCGCCGCTGCGGCCGGCGGTGCTGCTGCGCCGCTACAAGCGGTTCCTGGCCGACGTGCGCGACGCGGACGGCCGCGAGTTCACCGTGCACACCCCCAACACCGGCAGCATGCTGGGCTGCGCCGAGCCCGGCATGCGGGTGTGGCTGCAGGCCGCGGCCAATCCGCGCCGCAAGCACCGCTGGAGCTGGGTGGCCTCGGAGCTGCCCTCCGGCGTGCTGGTGGGGGTGGACACCCACCTGGCCAACCGGCTGGCGGCGGCCGCCATCACCGCCGGCCGCGTCCCGGAGCTGACCGGGTATGCGCGGGTGCGGCGGGAGGTGGCCTACGGCGACGAGGGCTCGCGGGTGGACCTGCTGCTGGAGGATGCGGGCGGCCGCCCCGCCTGCCATGTGGAGGTGAAGAACGTCACCGCGGTGGTGGACGGCGGGACCGCCATCTTTCCCGACGCCGTCAGCCGCCGCGGCACCCGCCACCTGCGCGAGCTCATGCGCGTGGCGGCCGCCGGCGGGCGCGCGGCCATGTTCTACTGCGTGCAGCGCGAGGATGCACGGCGCCTGGCCCCGGCCCGTGCCATCGATCCGGAGTACGCCGCGGCCATGATGGAGGCGGCCGCCGCCGGCGTCGAGCTGCTGGCCTGGCGGGCGCGGGTGACGCCGCGCGGCGTCACCCTGCAGCGGCCCATCCCCGTCGTGCTCGACTGAAGCCTTGTTTGCGGGGCGGCCCCGGCCGCCGCTACAATGCGGTCCCATGCAGGGAAGAACCTCCTGATGTTCCGGCCGTTCGAGATCTTCGTCGGCCTGCGCTACACGCGGGCCAAGCGCCGGACCCACTTCATCTCCTTCATCACCGGCTTCTCCGTGGTGGGCATCGCCCTTGGGGTGACCGCACTCATCACCGTCATGTCGGTGATGAACGGCTTCGAGAAGGAGGTGCGCGAGCGCATCCTCGACATGGTCTCCCATCTCACCGTCAGCCAGTTCGGCGAGCGGCTGGAGGACTGGCGGACGGTGGCGGAGAAGCTGGAGGCCCACCCGGAGGTGGTGGCCACCGCACCCTACGTGCGGGCCGAGGGCATGCTGGTGCACCGCGAGCGGGTCAACGGCGTGCTCTTGCGCGGGATCCTGCCGGAACGCGAGGAGAAGACCGCGGACATCGGCAAGCACATGGTGGACGGGAAGCTGGCCGACCTCAGGCCCGGCGAGTTCGGCATCATCCTGGGCCAGGGCCTGGCCGACCGGCTGCAGGTGGTGCCGGGCGACCGCGTCACCCTGGTCACGCCCAGCGCCGACATCACCCTGGCCGGGGTCATGCCCCGCTTCAAGCGCTTCCGCGTGGTGGGCATCTTCCGCGCCGGCCATTCCCTCTACGACAGCCTGCTGGCCCTGGTCCACCTGCGCGACGCCCAGCGCCTGTTCCGCATGGGGGACGCGGTGAGCGGGGTGCGCGCCCGCCTCACCAACCTGTTCCTGGCCCAGCGGGTGCGGCGGGATCTCCAGCAGGGGGAGCTGGCCGACTACTGGATCCGGGACTGGAGCCTGGTGCAGCGGCACTGGTTCGACGCGGTCAAGATCGAAAAGCGCATCATCTTTCTGCTGCTGACCCTCATCATCGCGGTGGCCGCCTTCAACGTGGTGTCCACCCTGGTCATGGTGGTGCGGGACAAGGAGGCGGACATCGCCATCCTCCGCACCCTGGGCGCGACCCCGGCCAGCATCATGCTCACCTTCATGGTCCAGGGCACGCTCATCGGCGTGGTGGGCACCGCCCTGGGGGTGGCTGGCGGCGTGAGCCTGGCCCTCAACGTGGGCGACGTGGTGGCCTTCGTCGAGGACCTGTTCGGATTCGCGGTGCTCGACCCGCAGATCTATTACATCTCGCGCCTGCCCTCGGATCTGCACTGGGACGACGTCTGGTTCATCGGCACGGTGTCGCTGCTGGTGGGCGTGGCGGCGACCCTGTATCCGGCATGGCGTGCCGCGCGCACCCAGCCGGCGGAGGCTCTGCGTTATGAATAGCGAGGCGCGTCCCGCCTGCGGCGAGGCCGAAACCGTCATCGCCTGCCACGGCCTGGTGAAGCACTTCACCGAGGGGCCGTTGCGGGTGGAAGTGCTGCGCGGGGTGGACCTGGCGGTGGCACCGGGCGAGCAGGTGGCGGTGGTGGGTGCCTCGGGCTCGGGCAAGAGCACCCTGCTGCACCTGCTGGGCGGGCTGGACACGCCCACCGCCGGCAACGTGACCGTGGGCGGGCTGGACCTGGCCCGGCTGGGCGACGCCGAACGGGGCCGGGTGCGCAACCGCATGCTGGGCTTCGTCTACCAGTTCCACCACCTGCTGCCCGAGTTCACCGCGCTGGAAAACGTGGCCCTGCCGCTGCTCATCCGCCGCGAATCACCGGCTGCTGCCGCCGCGCGCGCGCGCGAGGTCCTGGAGCAGGTGGGCCTGGGGGCGCGCCTGCACCACAAGCCCGGCGAGTTGTCCGGGGGCGAGCGCCAGCGGGCGGCTGTGGCCCGTGCCCTGGTCACCCGGCCCGGGTGCGTGCTGGCCGACGAGCCCACCGGCAACCTGGATTCGCGCACCGCGGCCCAGGTCTGTGAACTCATGCTGGAACTCAACCGCGCCCACGGCACCGCCTTCGTGGTGGTCACCCACGACCAGCGCCTGGCCGCACGCATGGACCGCGTGCTGCGGCTGGAAGACGGGGTGCTGAAGGCGGAAGGCGGGGCCCAGGCCACCGGCGACGGATGACGGAGGACAGGGGGCGCGGCGCACTTGCTGCCGCGCCCCCTGCCCGTGGCTGCTCCGGGATGCCGGCCCTTGCCGGAGCCTCAATCCTTTGGCTGCATCGCCATGAACGGCGGCGGTTACGGCCGGCGCCCGCGGGCACCGGGATGGGTGGGCCGGCCGGGGAGCGGCTGGAACTTCAGCCGGCCGCGCGAGGGACGGGCACTGGAGCCGTTTTCCTTGTCCGGGAACGCCGCGATGCACTGGTTCACGCCGTTGAGTACGCATCGCTCCAGTGCATAGCCGGGCTCGTATTTGGCATTGCAGAAGTCGACCACGGCGTTGGCGCACTCGCCCGCGTCCTTGTAGCCTTTCGCAGCCACGCTGGTGCCCAGGGCCAGGACGGCGAGCGCGGCAATGGTCATCTGTTTCAACATGGTGGCCTCCTCATGTGGTTGTTTGCGTCGATGTGACGTCGTTGGGTCGTCCCGGCGGGGCTGCCGGTTCAAGGGAATTTGCCGGGATGTTCACCGGCGACGAACGCCGGCACGGGATGCGGGGGATGGCCGAAGACCCGGAGGCCTAGGATTTCCGTTTCCGGGAGCGTGCCGCATGCCGCGCAGCCCGCTCGGCCTTCTTGCGCCGCACGAAGCGCACGACGTGCAGCCGCCACAACAGCCGCACCGCCGCCGCGCCTGCGGACGCGCTGGCCAGGCCCACCACCAGCGACCCCAGCAGCAGCGGCTGCCACACGATTTCCAGCTCGTGGGTGAACCAGTCCCAGGTCAGCTCGAAGGCCACTGCCGACGGCGGGCGGCCCAGGATCCAGGAGCCCACCTGGTAGCAGAAGTAGAACAGCGGCGGAATGGTGAGGGGGTTGGAAATCCACACCAGCACCACCGACAGGGGCAGGTTGGCCCGGAACCAGATGGCGCAGGCCGCCGCGGGGATCATCTGGAAGGGCATGGGCATGAAGGCCCAGAACAGGCCGATGAACATGGCGCGCGTCGCCGAGCGCCGGTTGAGATGGAACAGGTGCGGGTCGTGTAGAAGCCGGCCGAAAATCCGGTTGAGGTGCTCGTGCTCCCGGATGGTCCTGTGTTCCGGCAGGTAGCGGCGGATGAACTTCTTCAACGGGTTTCCCACCCGGTGGTGCGGCAAAGCGCTATTATCGCCCAAACGGGGACCGAAACAGAATGCGGACACGGATGTTGGCACTGGCCCTGGGGCTGGCGGTGCCGGCCTGGCTCCCGGCCCTGCCGCCGCCGGCCTGGGTGGCGGCGGGCGTACTGGTGCTGCCGGCGGCGCTGCGGCTGCCGCCGCGGGCCCGGCCCCTGGCCTGGTTCGCCGCCGGGCTGCTCTACGCCCTGATCCGGGCCCACCTGGCGCTGCCGCCGGCCTGGCTGGCCCAGGCGGAGGGCCGCGACGTGGTGGTGGAGGGCACCGTGGCCTCGCTGGTGGAGCGCGACAGCCGCGCCGCCCGCTTCGTCTTCCACGCCCGCCGCCTGGCCTGGAACGGCGGGGCCCGCGCCTGCGGCTGCCGCCTGCGCCTGGCCTGGTACGCCCGGCGGGGCGGCGCCGTTCCACCCCTGGCACCCGGCCAGCGCTGGCGGCTCACCGTGCGCCTCAAGCGGCCGCGGGGCTTCGCCAATCCCGGCGGGTTCGACTACGGGGCGTGGCTGCTGCAGCGGCGCATCGACGCCACCGGCTACGTGCGGACCCGGCCGCCCCCGGAGGCGCTGGGCCGGGGCGGCGGCGGGCTCCATGCCTTGCGCGGGGCGTTGCTGGAGCGCCTGCAGGCCGCGCTGGACGGGCGGCCGGCGGGCGGCCTGGTGGCGGCCCTGGCGCTGGGCGAGCGCAGCGGCATCGACCCCCGGCAGTGGGAGGTGCTGCGGCGCACCGGCACCGGCCACCTGGTGGCCATCTCCGGGCTCCACGTGGGGCTGGTGGCGGGGCTGGCCTTCTTCCTCGCCCGCCGCCTGTGGACCCTGGTGCCGGGCGCGGCCCGGTACCTCCCGGCGCCGCGGGCGGGCGCCATGGCGGGGTTCGCCGCCGCGGCCGCCTATGCCGCCCTGGCCGGGTTCTCCGTCCCCACCCAGCGGGCCCTGGTCATGGTGGCCGTGGCCATGGCCATGCTCTCCGCCCAGCGGCGGGCGCCGGCGGCCGACGGCCTTCTGCTGGCCCTGGTGGCGGTGCTGGTGCTGGATCCCCTGGCGGTGCTGGGCGCGGGGTTCTGGCTGTCCTTCGGCGCGGTGGCGGTGATCCTGTGGGCGGCCGCCGGGCGCCACCCGGGCCGGGGCTGGCGGGCGCGGGCGGCGGCGGCGCTGCACCTGCAGGGAGCGGTGGCCCTGGGGCTGGTGCCCCTGACGCTGTTGTGGTTCGGGCAGGCGGCGCTGGTCTCGCCCCTGGCCAACCTGTTCGCCATTCCCGCGGTGGGCCTGGTGGCGGTGCCCCTGGTCCTGGGCGGCACCGCCTGCCTGGGCGCCGGGCTGGAGGCGGCCGGGGGCGGTCTCCTGGGAGCGGCGGCGTGGCTGCTGGAACAGGTCATGGCCGTACTGGCGTCCCTGGCGGCCTGGGACGCCGGCCAGTGGCAGGCCCCGGCGCCGGGACCCGCGGCCCTGGCCCTGGGCGTGGCCGGTGTGGCGTTGCTGCTGGCGCCCCGCGGCCTGCCGGGGCGGTGGCTGGGTCTGGTGCTGCTGTTGCCGCTGCTGGTGCCCCAGCCGCCGCGGCCCGAGCCCGGCGGCTTCCGGCTGGCGGTGCTGGACGTGGGGCAGGGCCTGGCCGCGGTGGTGGAGACGCATCGCCGGGTGCTGGTGTTCGATGCCGGGGCGCGCTTTTCCGCCCGCTTCGATGCGGGGTCGGCGGTGGTGGCCCCCTACCTGCGGGCCCGCGGCTGGCGCGCCGTGGACCTGCTGGTCATCAGCCACGGCGACGGCGACCATGCGGGCGGTGTGCCGGGTCTGGCCCGGGCGCTGCCCGTGGGCCGGGTCCTGGCCCCGGAGCCGTGGCACGGCGCCGGGCTCACGGCACGGCCCTGCGCCGCCGGCCAGGCCTGGACCTGGGACGGGGTCCGCTTCGAGATGCTGGGCCCGGAAGGGCGGGGCGGGCGGCGCAACGACCGCTCCTGCGTTCTGCGCGTGGAGGGCGCGGTTCACAGCGCGCTGCTGCCCGGGGACATCGAGGCCGGAAGCGAGTACCGGCTGGTGGCACGCGCCGGGGACGGGCTGGCCAGCGAGGTGCTGGTGGCCCCGCACCACGGCAGCCGCACCTCCTCCACGCCGCGCTTCGTCGCCGCGGTGGCCCCGAGGCTGGTGGTGTTTCCCGCCGGCTGGCGCAACCGGTTCCGCTTTCCCGCCCGCGAAGTGACGGCGCGCTACCGTGCGGCGGGCGCGATACTGGCGCAGACCGGGCGCGACGGGGCGGTGCTCGTGGATGCGCCGCCCGCAGGCCCGCTGCGCCTGGTCCGCTGGCGCGACGCGGCGCGCAGGTTCTGGCACGGACCCTGACCGGTCCCCTTCCGGGGCCGGGGGGCTTCTGTTAAAGTTACCCCCTTTCAATAACTTGTGTCATTCCTGCTGAAACGGGGGGACCCGCTGCCGTGTTCGAGATGATTCAGGCCGGGGGCTGGCTCATGGTCCCGATCCTGCTGTGCTCGGTGATCGCGCTGGCCATCATCGGCGAGCGGTTCTGGACCCTGCAAAAGGAACGCATCGCGCCGCGCCACCTGGTGGCGCAGATCTGGCAGTGGTACAAGTCGGGCCAGCTCGACGCCCAGCACATCGAGGCCCTGCGCAAGAGTTCGCCCCTGGGCCGCATCCTGGCCGCCGGCCTCATCAACCGCAACCACCCGCGCGAGATCATGAAGGAAACCATCGAGGACACCGGCCGCCAGGTGGTGCTGGAGCTGGAGCGCTACCTCAACACGCTGGGCACCATCGCCGCCATCACCCCGCTGCTGGGCCTGCTGGGCACCGTGATCGGCATGATCAAGGTCTTCGCCGCCATCACCACCCAGGGCGTGGGCAATCCCTCGGCCCTGGCGGGCGGCATCTCCGAGGCCCTCATCACCACCGCCGCCGGGCTGGTGGTGGCCATCCCCAGCCTCATGTTCTACCGCTACTTCCGCGGCCGGGTCGACGAGCTGGTGGTGCACATGGAGCAGGAGGCGATGAAGATCGTGGACGTGATGCACGGCGACCGCGAGCAGGAGAGCCGCACGGGTGCCGCGGCATGATGCTGCGCCCGCGCCGCGACGAGGAGCCGCAGGTCAACCTGACCCCGCTCATCGACGTCGTCTTCCTGCTGCTCATCTTCTTCATGGTCTCCACCACCTTCAACCGTGAGACCCAGATCGCCATCGATCTGCCCGAGGCCAGCGGCGAGAAGCTGAAGGTCGAAAAGCAGGTCATCGAGATCAGCATCGACGGGCAGGGGCGCTATTTCATCAACCAGAAGCGCGTGGCCGACGGCAGCGTGGCCAGCCTCAAGCGCGTGCTGCGCGGACTGCTCACCGGCGGCAAGACGCCCCAGCTCATGATCAGCGCCGACCGCCGCACGCCCCACGAGGCCGTGATCAAGGCCATGGACGCGGCCCGCCAGGTGGGCCTGACCCACATCAACCTGGTGACACGGCAGGCCGGAGACTCGCGCTGAGCCCATGACGGCGAGGTCTGCCCAGTCCGGCGGCCTGGCGGTGTACCGCCGGCTGCTGGGTTTCGTCTTCCCCTACTGGAAGGTCTTCGCCGTGGCGGTGGCGGCCATGGCCGTGCACGCCACCACCGATGCCGGCTTCGCCCGCCTCATGCAGCCGCTGCTGGACGAGGGTTTCGTCAGCGCCGCGGACGCGGACATCCGCTGGATCCCGCTGGCCATCATCGGCGTGTTCCTGGTGCGGGTGGTGTCGGGGTTCGCCTCCGGTTTCGGCATGGCCTGGGTGGCGCGCAACGTCATCCGCGATCTGCGCGAGCGCATGTTCCGCCACCTGCTGGAGCTGCCGGTGCGCTTCTACGACGTGTCCTCCTCCGGCACCCTCATCGCCAAGCTGCTCTACGACGTGGAACAGCTCGCCCAGGCCGCCTCCAGCGTCATCACCGTGCTGGTGCGCGACGTGCTCACGGTGCTGGCCCTGCTGGGGCTCATGTTCTGGACCAGCCCCATGCTGGCGGGCGTGTTCCTGGTGCTGGCGCCCTTCGTCGCCGCCCTGGTGGTGTTCATCAGCCGCCGCTTCCGCAAGCTGAGCCGGCGCATCCAGGGTTCCATGGGCGACGTGAGCCACGTGGCCGAGGAGACCATCGAGGGCCACCGCGTGGTCAAGGTCTTCGGCGGCCAGGCATACGAGGAACGCCGGTTTGAACAGATTAACGAGTACAACCGGCGCCAGCAGCTCAAGCTGGCCGCCACCAACGCCTTCAGCGTTCCCTTCATCCAGATGATGGTGGCCACCGCGTTCGCCCTCATCGTGTGGCTGGCCACCTCGCCCGGCATGCGCGAGAGCATCTCCGCCGGCACCTTCGTGTCATTCATGACCGCCATGGTCCTGCTCATGCAGCCGGTGCGCCGGCTCACCACCATCAACGCCAGCCTGCAGCAGGGCATCGCCGCGGCCCAGGCGGTGTTCGAGTTCCTCGACGAGCCGGAGGAGCGGGACACCGGGACCCGTCCCCTGGCTCGCGCCCGCGGCCGCATCGAGTACCAGGGGGTGGGTTTCAGCTACAGCGACGACAAGGGCCCGGTGCTGGAGGACATCGACCTGATCATCGAGCCGGGCCAGACCGTGGCCTTCGTGGGCCGGTCCGGTGCGGGCAAGACCACGCTGGTGAACCTGCTGCCGCGCTTCTATCTCCCCACCCGGGGCCGCATCCTGCTCGACGGCATCGACGTGCAGGAGATCAGGCTCCCGGACCTGCGCGCCCAGATCGCCCTGGTGAGCCAGCAGGTGACCCTGTTCAACGACACCATCGCCCACAACATCGCCTACGGCGCCCTGGAGCAGCGCGCCGACCGGGCCGCCATCGAGCGCGCGGCCCGCGCCGCTCACGCCTGGGAGTTCATCGAGCGCCTGCCGCAGGGACTGGATACCGTGGTGGGGGAGGACGGCGTGATGCTGTCCGGCGGCCAGCGCCAGCGCATCGCCATCGCCCGCGCCCTGCTCAAGGACGCCCCCATCCTGATCCTGGACGAGGCCACTTCGGCCCTGGACACCGAGTCGGAGCGGCACATCCAGGCGGCGCTGGAGACCCTCATCGCCAACCGCACCACCCTGGTCATCGCCCACCGCCTGTCCACCATCGAGCACGCCGATCTCATCGTCGTGCTGGAGGACGGCCGCATCCGCGAGACCGGGCGCCACGCCGAGCTGCTGGCGCAGGGCGGCCTCTATGCCGGCCTGCACCGCATGCAGTTCGGGGAGGTCCGGCCGCTGGAGGGCAGCCGCGCGTGAGAGACTGGCTGGAGCGCGTCTGGTACGGCGGCAGCGGCTGGTGCCGCGTCCTGCTGCCCCTGTCGGCGCTGTACTGCACCGCCGCCGTGGCCCGCCGGCTGGCCTGGCGGAGCGGCCTGCGCCGCGCCTTCCGCGCCCCGGTGCCGGTCATCGTGGTGGGCAATCTCACCGTGGGCGGTACCGGCAAGACGCCACTGGTCATCTGGCTGGCGCGGTTCCTGCGCCGCTCGGGCTTCCGCCCGGGCGTGGTGAGCCGCGGCTACGGCGGGCGCGCCAAGCGCTGGCCGCAGCAGGTGCGGGCCGATGCCGACCCGGTGATGGTGGGCGACGAGGCCCTGGTCATCGCCCGCCACAGCGGCTGTCCCATGGCGGTGGGGCCGGACCGGGTGGCGGCGGTGGAAGCCCTGCTGGCGCACAGCGACTGCGACATCGTCATCAGCGACGACGGCCTGCAGCACTACCGCCTGGGGCGCACCGTGGAGATCGCCACCGTGGACGGCCGCCGCCGCCTGGGCAACGGCCACTGCCTGCCGGCGGGGCCGCTGCGCGAACCGGCCTCGCGCCTGGGACGGGTGGACTTCGTGGTGGTCAAGGGCGGGCAGGGGGCCGGGGCCGACGAGTACCCCATGCACTACGAGGGGGACACCCTGGTCAACCTGCGCGATGAAAACCGCACCTGGCCCCTGGCGGAGCTGCGCGGGCGGCGGGTCCACGCGGTGGCCGGGCTGGGCGACCCGGAGGGTTTTTTCGACCGGCTGCGCGAGGCGGGCCTGGAGGTGGAGCCGCATCCCTTTCCCGACCACCATGCCTACATCGGCGCCGACCTGGCCTTCGACGACGACCTGCCCGTGGTGATGACGGAGAAGGATGCCGTAAAATGCACCCGTTACGCCCGGAACCACATGTGGTACCTGCCGGTGGAGGCCCGGCTGCCGGACCATTTCGGCATCAACCTGCTCAACCTGCTCGAGAAAAGGCATGGATAAAAAGCTGCTGGACATCTTGGCCTGCCCGGTCTGCAAGGGGCCCCTGGTGTACTGCCGTGAACCGGCGGAGCTCATCTGCAAGGCGGACCGCCTGGCCTATCCCATCCGCGACGACATCCCGGTGATGCTGGAGGAGGAGGCCCGCCGCCTGGCCCCGGACGAAGAGGTCAAGTGAGCTTCCGCATCGTGATCCCGGCACGCCACGCCGCGGTGCGGCTGCCGGGCAAGCCCCTGGCCGACGTGGGCGGCCGTCCCCTCATCGAGCACGTCTTCCGCCGCGCCTGCGAGGCCGGTGCCGGCCAGGTGGTCATCGCCACCGACGACGAGCGCATCGCCGAGGCCGCGCGCGGATTCGGCGCCGAGGTGTGCCTGACCGGCACCCACCACCGCAACGGCACCGAGCGCATCGGCGAGGTGGTGCGCCTGCTCGGCTGGCCGGAGGAGGCCGTGGTGGTCAATCTCCAGGGCGACGAGCCGCTCATGCCGCCGGGCTGCCTGCGCGAGGTGGCGGCACTGCTGGCGGCTGACCCGCATGCCGCCGTGGCCACCCTGGCCACGCCGGTGGCCACGGCGGACGAGCTGTTCGACCCCCACGTGGTCAAGGTGGTGCGCGACGCCGCCGGCCGCGCCCTCTATTTCAGCCGCGCCCCCGTGCCGTGGCACCGTGACGCCTTCGCCGGCGGCGCCCGCGCGTTGCCCCGGGGGGCGGCGGAGTGCCTGCGCCACATCGGCCTCTATGCCTACCGCGCCGGGTTCCTGGCCCGCTACGCGGAGCTGGCGCCGTCGCCGCTGGAGGAGGCCGAGGCCCTGGAGCAGCTGCGGGTGCTGTGGCACGGCCACGACATCGCCGTGGGACTGGCGGAGGAGGTCCCGCCGCCGGGCGTGGACACCGAGGCCGACCTGGAGCGGGTGCGGGCGCTCCTGCATGCAGAAGACAGAGGACAGAAGCCGGAAGACGGAGCCGTGTAGGAGCGGCCCCCGTTCAGAGGACGGATGACAGAAGACGGAGGACGGAAAGCCGCAGGGTGCCATCGTGCAGCGACCGTACCGAAGGAATTTCCGTCTCTGTCCTCCGCCCTCTGTCCTCCGTCCTCTGTTCTCTGGATGGGCGCCGCTCCTACGGGTTGAACAACATGGTGTAGGAGCGGCCCCTGGCCGCGAACCCCTGACCGCAAATCGGCTCCCCTCTGCGTCCTTTGCGTCTTTGCGCCTTTGCGTTGAAGGTTTTTTGCGGCGCTGTAAAGCCCCAGAATGTCAGAGGACAGGGGTGAGGGGCTACCGGCCGGTTCATTTCCGCAAGTACATCATGTACGGATTGCTCGAATACCGGCCCTTGATGTAGCAGGCACGGGTAAATCCGAACCATTTGATCACCGCGACGATCTCACGGGCTTCCTGCTCGGTGGGGGCCTTGAACAGCCAGACATTTCTTCCATCGGGCAGCGGTTCCACCACGGTCCACCGTCCCTGGATGTTTTTCACTTTCAGGTTGCGGGGGTTGAAGGGCGGCTTGCAGGGTTCTCCCGGAGCCGATCCTGCGGGTGCCCGCCCCGAGACGAGGAAATACGTCAGGGAGGGATCGGGACGACCCACGTAACAGACCTGCGTCGGGCGGTAGTGCCGGAGGATCCGCAAGGCCCGCTGTGCCTTCTGTAATTCGTGCCAGAAATTGAACAGCCAGTCGCTATCGGATTCCCCAATCATGTACACGGGTTCCTCGATGTCGGGCTCCAGTATCCAACTTTTGTGTCCCACCCTGTTGTGTGGAATATAACGAATGCGCAAGCGGCCGGGGTTGATGCGACTGCAGTCGAGGGAAGGGGGCCGGTAGGGGGCCGCCGTACCGCGAATCCCGCCCCGCACGGTCTGCTGGGGGAGTCCGGGCCGGCGGCGGAGATCGGCGTCGCTCGGCCTGCCGACGGCGTCAGGATTGAATCCGAACGGTATGCGGCCTCCGGCGCCTTGCCCCGGCAGGAGTGGTGCGGGAGACGCCGGTTGCGGGGTGCCGCCGGAGGGACGGGGCACGTCGCGACCAGGTCCGGCCGTACGGGGCCTGGCGACATAGGTCCCCGTACCCGTGCGCCTGGCTTCCATCACGATGATCCCGCCCCGGCGCAGGGTGTTTTCGGCCTGCGCCGCAGGACTCGCGAAGGGCCCGCCCGGGCGCGCGGAAACGGTGTCCTTTGGCAGTGCGAGGGTGACCGTGATCTTGCCCCCCCGGTGCTCCCCGGCGCGGTTCATGGGCCGGTTTCTCCACACGCATTCGCCCCGTGCGGGATTGTCGGGGCGGGTGCCGGCACGGGCGGTGAACCGGATGGCCCGCTCCGTGATCTGGATGCCGGACATCGGCCCCCGGCACTTGAGCGGATAATAGCGCGGAGCCGCCTCAGCCGGCTGGATGCCGGCCAGGAGGGCCAGTGACGATGCCACGATGACGGCCACGGTTTTTGGCCTGGATGGGGAGACTGTTCTCATTGTTGGTTGACCTCGCTTCTTGGCTGGTTGTGCACAATCAAGGGCGTGCGCCCGGTTCCGGCGGTCCCGTTCCGGTGGACGCTCCACGCTGTTGACCATTGGCCGCCCGCGGAGCGGGTTTGGTTCACCTCATTCCTCCTCGTCCAGCTCCAGGGCGAGGAAGGCGGGATGCAGGGCGGTGCGGTCGGCGGTGAGCACCGGCACGGTGCAGGTGGCGGGTACGCGGCGCTGGGGATCGCCGAACTGGTTGGGCTGGATCACCGACTCGCCCACCTGCTGCAGCACCAGCGAGGGGCCGTCCTCCAGCACCTCGATGACCACGCAGCGCATGCCTTCGTGGGTGACCCGAACCCCGATCATGCCGCGCAACTGGTCCAGCTCCAGCTCGATTCTGCCCATGGATGCCCTGTCCGCCGTGCTTTTCCCAATTCAAGCACAGGCCCGGCCCCCTGTCAGGCCGGCTTGCCGGCGGCGCCGGGCTCTGCTAACGTGCGCGGCCGTCTGCAGCCGGGAGCAAAAACCGTTGTGAGCGATTCCCCCCGCATCGGCGTCCTGTTCGTGTGCATGGGCAACATCTGCCGCTCGCCCACGGCCGAGGGCGTGTTCCGCCACTTGCTCCGGCAGTCGGAGCTGG
>JALUTW010000391.1 GCA_027021685.1 Chromatiales bacterium
ATGATTTTTCCTCCATTTGTCAATACCTTCGCCAATCAGGCAGCCCTGGCCCGTGAGGGCCGGTTATGGACGCTGCCTAATCGAGCAATATGGCTCATAATGCGTTGAAATAAAATAGGCTCCGGTTTTTGCGGAAGCAATTTCAATGTTTCCGAGGCATAGAACTCGCCCCGGAAGTGTGTTTTCAAATCGAGCACGCCTGCCTGAGGCGATTCCTCTCGGAATGTTCGGAGGAGGTGTTGCGAAACGCTCACCATGAACAAGGAAAGCTGGATGGCGTTGGTGACGGCGGTCTCTTCCACCACCATGAAATCTTCCAGTCCCCAAAACTGTTTGGCGTCCCGGAAGTTGAACTCGATCTGGAAGCGAAGACGATAAAGACGAATGAGTTTTTCCGCAGAGAGGTCGAGATCGGTGCTGAAGAGGACGACATGCGCTCGCTGATGGGTGGCGAGATTCGTCTTGACGATGATGACCACGTTCAAGGGCGCCGCAAAGGTCTTGTGCAACATGACCGCCTGGTAGATATCGGTGCGGATGCCCTTCTCCGTGACAGAAGATTGGAGATACTTGACCGGAATCGCCTCGTAATCGATCTTATCGCCGTAGTGTTTGTTGGCGCCACGTCGCTTCTGGGGACCATCGTATTGGAAGTAAAGGGCTGCATCGAAACGGAGCTTGGAAATAAGATGCAGCCCCGTCTTCAATACCATCTGGGCCGCATTGTTGTTACCAAAATGGCCATCCATGGCAATGTAGCGTAAGGGGATGAGCCCGCCAACGGTTTCCAGGACCTGGCGGATCATCTTGTCTATCCGTTCCAGTTCCGGCGTCCATTCCACAACGGTCTTATCCTTGTTCTTGCTGCCTTTGGGCCGACCACGTTTCTTCGCACCTTTGGCTGACTTCTTCTTTTTCTTCGGTTTTGCCTTGGCCTGAGACTTCTCCGCTTCGCTTTTGATGATCTGTTCCACCAAGATGGGCGTAGCCGTTCCTTCCTCGACATCGAGCAGCGCCAAGGCAAACAGGGCCAAGCCCCGTACGGGCTTGCCATAGATGGATGAAAAGAACCGATCCAGGCCGTGGGTCTTTTTCCCGGCCTTGGTCACCACGCTTTCGTCTCCGAGAAGAATATATTCATGCTCCGGAGCATGAAGGCGGGTCTTGAAAAATACCCAGAACAGGATGGGCCATGGCAGGACCGTATGGAAGAAGCGCTGAATTGTACGATAGCTGCCTCCTTTATCCGCCCAACGTGAGAGACCGAGCATGGTCACCCGTCCGCTCGACCGCAACATGGCGGTGATGATGATGGCCATCTGCCGCAGGATCGTCTTAGAAAGCGATTGTTCAAAAATGGTTAAAAGTGTGGTAATCTTTGGCATGAGTGGTGTGAATGGTGGTGAGAAACCATTTGGTCGGTGATTTCTCTCATTCTATTCACCCACTCGCTCTTTACCTAATTTTTTGGCGAAGGTATTGATGAAGGAAGTCATTTTTG
>JALUTW010000392.1 GCA_027021685.1 Chromatiales bacterium
CACACGGGCCAGCCGCTGGAGAAGATCCAGGAGGACACGGACCGCGACTTCTTCCTCAGCGCCCACGCCTCGGTGGAGTACGGTCTGGTGGACAAGGTGCTGGAGAGGCGGGCGGAGCCCAGGGACTGAACCGGTCCGCCGCCGCGTGGTCTGAATGTGACGCCTGGCACGGAAATTTCCGCCGGGCGCTTGGACCGGGGCCTGACCCGGGCACTTGACCAAATGGGGAAAACGGGGCACGGTGGTAAGTGCCCGATGACGACGAGACAGGACCATGAGCGACGACAAGACCAGCGGCGACAACGGCAAGCTTCTGTACTGCTCTTTCTGCGGCAAGAGCCAGCACGAGGTGCGCAAGCTCATCGCGGGTCCTTCCGTGTTCATCTGCGATGAGTGCGTGGAACTGTGCAACGACATCATCCGCGAGGAGGTGCAGGAGCAGTCCGCCTCGGGCACCGGCAGCAAGCTGCCCACGCCGCACGAGATCAAGGAGATCCTCGACGAGTACGTCATTGGCCAGGAATCGGCCAAGAAGGTCCTGTCGGTGGCCGTCTACAACCACTACAAGCGGCTGGAGACGGGCCAGAAGCGGGACGACGTGGAGCTGGCCAAGAGCAACATCCTGCTCATCGGTCCCACCGGCTCGGGCAAGACCCTGCTGGCCGAGACCCTGGCGCGCCTGCTCAACGTGCCCTTCACCATCGCCGATGCCACCACCCTGACCGAGGCGGGCTACGTCGGCGAGGACGTGGAGAACATCATCCAGAAGCTGCTGCAGAAGTGCGACTACGACGTGGAGCGGGCCCAGACCGGTATCGTCTACATCGACGAGATCGACAAGATCTCGCGCAAGTCGGACAACCCCTCCATCACCCGCGACGTGTCGGGCGAGGGTGTGCAGCAGGCCCTGCTCAAGCTCATCGAGGGCACGGTGGCCTCGGTGCCGCCCCAGGGCGGGCGCAAGCACCCGCAGCAGGAGTTCCTGCAGGTGGACACCTCCAACATCCTGTTCATCTGCGGCGGGGCCTTCGCCGGGCTGGAGAAGATCATCCGTGACCGCTCGGAGAAGGGCGGCATCGGTTTCTCCGCCGACGTGCGCAGCAAGGACAGCAAGAAGACCATCTCCGAGCTGCTGCACACGGTGGAGCCCGAGGACCTCATCAAGTACGGACTGATCCCCGAATTCGTGGGCCGGCTGCCGGTGGTGGCCACCCTCAACGAGCTGGACGAGGACGCCTTGGTGCAGATCCTCACCGAGCCCAAGAACGCGCTGACCAAGCAGTATGCCAAGCTGTTCGAGATGGAGGGCGTGGAGCTGGAGTTCCGCGAGGACGCCCTGCGCGCCGTGGCCCGCAAGGCCATGGAGCGCAAGACCGGTGCCCGCGGCCTGCGCTCCATCCTCGAGCACGTGCTGCTGGACACCATGTACGACCTGCCCTCCATGGAGGGGGTGGAGAAGGTGGTGGTGGACGAGGGCGTCATCAGCGGCGAGGGCGAACCGCTCATCATCTACGAGGGCGCCGATCAGCGCGCCGCCTCCCTGGACGACTGACGGCGGGGTCGCCGCCGGTCGCCGCCCCCGGGCCGGGCCCGGGCCAAGACCCTGCCCGCGGGGGGTTGAAAGGGCGCGCCGGAGGCCCTACGTTGGACCCTGACCCCGAACCGGGGCATGCCAAACGAGTATCCTATGTCTGAAGTGATCGACGACCAGCTTTCCGTAATCCCCGTCCTGCCCCTGCGCGACGTGGTGGTCTATCCCCACATGGTCATCCCCCTGTTCGTGGGGCGGGACAAGTCCATCCGCGCCCTGGAGGCGGCGATGGCCAACGACAAGCAGATCCTGCTGGTCGCCCAGAAGAGCGCGGCGCAGGACGACCCGGGCCCGGACGACGTCTACCGCATCGGCACCGTGTCCAGCATCCTGCAGCTGCTCAAGCTGCCGGACGGCACGGTCAAGGTGCTGGTGGAGGGCAGCGCGCGCGCCAAGATCGTCCATTTCGTGAACACCGAGGACTACTTCACGGCCCAGGTGGTGCACTACGGGACCTCGGAGCTGGACGAGCGCGAGGCCGACGTGCTGTCGCGCTCGCTCACCAACCAGTTCGACCAGTACGTCAAGCTCAACAAGAAGGTGCCGCCCGAGGTGCTCACCTCGCTGTCGTCCATCGACGACCCGGCGCGCTTGGTGGACACCATCGCCGCCCACATGTCGCTCAAGATCGAGGAGAAGCAGAAGATCCTGGAGATCGCCGACCTGCGTGAACGCTTCGAGCACATGATGGCGCTGCTGGAATCCGAGCTCGATCTGCTCCAGGTGGAGAAGCGCATCCGCGGCCGTGTCAAGCGCCAGATGGAAAAGAGCCAGCGCGAGTACTACCTCAACGAGCAGATGAAGGCCATCCAGAAGGAGCTGGGCGAGCTGGAGGAAACCCCCAACGAGCTCGAGGAGCTGGAGCAGAAGATCGAGAAGGCCGGCATGAGCAAGGAGGCCAAGGCCAAGGCCAAGTCGGAACTCAACAAGCTCAAGATGATGTCGCCCATGTCGGCCGAGGCCACGGTGGTGCGCAACTACCTCGACTGGCTGGTGAGTGTGCCGTGGAAGAAGCGGTCCAAGGTGCGCCACGACCTGTCCCAGGCCGAGCAGGTGCTGGAGGAGGATCACTACGGCCTGGAGAAGGTCAAGGAACGCATCCTCGAGTACCTCGCGGTGCAGCAGCGGGTGAAGAAGATGAAGGGCCCCATCCTGTGCCTGGTGGGCCCGCCCGGCGTGGGCAAGACCTCGCTGGGCAAGTCCATCGCCCGTGCCACCAACCGCAAGTTCGTGCGCATGTCGCTGGGCGGCGTGCGTGACGAGGCCGAGATCCGCGGCCACCGCCGCACCTACATCGGTTCCATGCCGGGCAAGATCGTGCAGAACCTGGCCAAGGTGGGTACGCGCAACCCGCTGTTCCTGCTCGACGAGATCGACAAGATGGCCATGGACTTCCGCGGCGACCCGGCCTCGGCCCTGCTCGAGGTGCTGGACCCGGAGCAGAACCACACCTTCAACGACCATTACCTGGAGGTGGACTACGACCTGTCCGAGGTCATGTTCGTCTGCACCGCCAACAGCATGAACATCCCGGCGCCGCTGCTGGATCGCATGGAGGTCATCCGCATCGCGGGCTATACCGAGGACGAGAAGACCAACATCGCGCAGCGGTACCTGATCCCGAAGCAGATGAAGGCCAACGGCCTCAAGGAAGGCGAGCTGACCATCGAGCAGGGCGCGCTGGTGGACATCATCCGCTACTACACCCGCGAGGCCGGCGTGCGCAACCTGGAGCGCGAGATCGCCAAGATCTGCCGCAAGGTGGTCAAGGAACTGCTGCTGGGCGAGGTGCAGACGCCGGTCACCGTCACCTCCGACAACCTGGCCGACTATCTGGGCGTGCGCAAGTTCCGCTTCGGCCTGGCCGAGGAGAAGGACCAGGTGGGGCAGGTCACCGGCCTGGCCTGGACCGAGGTGGGCGGCGACCTGCTCACCATCGAGGTGGCGGTGATGCCGGGCAAGGGCAAGCACAACCTCACCGGCCAGCTGGGCGACGTGATGAAGGAGTCCATCCAGGCGGCGCTCACCGTGGTGCGCAGCCGCTCGGAGGTGCTGGGCATCGAGCCCGAGGTGTTCGAGAAGACCGACATCCACGTCCACGTGCCCGAAGGGGCCATTCCCAAGGACGGGCCGTCGGCAGGCATCGGCATGTGCACGGCCCTGGTCTCGGCCCTGACCGGCATCCCGGTCAAGTCCACCGTGGCCATGACCGGCGAGATCACCCTGCGCGGCGAGGTGCTGCCCATCGGCGGGCTCAAGGAGAAGCTGCTGGCGGCCCACCGCGGTGGCATCACCACGGTGATCATCCCGGAGGAGAACAAGCGCGATCTGGAGGAGATCCCGGAGAACATCCGCAAGGACCTGGAGATCCGCCCGGTCAAGTGGATCGACGAGGTCCTGGAGCTGGCCCTGGTGTCCAAGCCCCAGCCGCTGGCCGGCGCCATCGCCGTGGGCGGCAAGCAGGAGCCGGCCAAGGGCGCGGAAAAGAACTCCATCCGGCCGCACTGACCAGAACCTGTCTCAAATTCCCCATGGCCGCGTGCCTGGCGGTTTTCTGCCGGGGCTGACGAGCAGGCTGCACGAGAAGGCAGTGCCGGCATTTGGCCAAGGAGAGGGGCAAGGGTGAAAATCGCCGGCGCCCCAGGGGGTTGCGAGTCACGCCCCCGCCGGCGGCGTTGCGCCGCCGGCCCCCTGCGACGAGTACCGTGCTGCGCGGTGCGCCTTGCCGGCGCGGCCGTGGATTCACAACGCGGCGCGCGTGGAATTCCGGGACAGGTTCTGGCGGTATCGCCGGGGCCTGGTCCGGCTCCGGCGATGCCGCATCCAGGAAGCCCGTGGATTCAGACACTTGTGCGGCTCCCCTGCAGGGCGTGACGGCGTGCCGCAATGGAGGGCGGCGTGCTTGACCCCCCGCGGGCCGGTTGGTATATATGGCTTCGTTGCAGGAAGCTGTGGCACCGCCGTTCCCGGCGGCGTTTTTTTTAATCGACTCAGTAAATTACAATAAGGGGAGTCCTCATTGTGAACAAAGCAGAACTCATTGATGCCGTTGCCGACGGCGCCGATATCTCCAAGGCCGCCGCCACCCGCGCCGTGGACACCTTCATCGATGCCGTGACCCGGGCCCTCAAGGCGGGCGACACGGTGACCATCGTCGGCTTCGGCACCTTCCTGGTGCGCGAGCGGGCCGCCCGCACCGGCCGCAACCCGCGCACGGGCGAGACCATCAACATCGCCGCGTCCAGGGTCCCGGCCTTCAAGGCTGGCAAAGCGCTCAAGGATGCCGTAAACTAGCGCGCCTCCCGGAGGCGGGGCGCTGTTTCCACCGCCGCCCGGGTGCTTAGCTCAGCTGGGAGAGCATCGCCCTTACAAGGCGAGGGTCGCAGGTTCGAGCCCTGCAGCACCCACCACGAGCTTTCAACTTGGAGTGGTAGTTCAGCTGGTTAGAATACCGGCCTGTCACGCCGGGGGTCGCGGGTTCGAGTCCCGTCCACTCCGCCACTGTTCCAGAGGGCGCGGCCGCAGGCCCCGCCCTTTTTGTTTGTCCGCCGGGCGCCGGCCGGTGCCCCGGCCAGGCTGCCGAAAAACGGCCTGCCATGGCCGGGCAGGGATGCCCCGCCCGCGAACCAGGCGTGAAGGCGCCTGACTCGGCGCGTTGAAAAAGCTCGGGATGACCGTTTTCAATATCCTGTTTAGCGACAAGGACACGTAGCCATGCTGCAGCAGATCCGCGACCGCGCCCAGGGAATCATCGTCTGGACCATCGTCGGTCTCATCGTCATCGCCTTCGCCACCTTCGGCCTCAACAGCTACCTCGGCGGCAGCGGCGGCGGTACGGTGGCGGTGGTGGACGGCACCGAGATCAGCGAGGCCGAGTACCTGCGCGCCCTGCGCAACTACCAGGACCAGCTCCAGCGCCTGCTGGGCAAGCAGCTCGACCCGGCCATGCTGGACCCGGCCCGGCTGCGCCCGGCCGTCATCGAGGGCCTGGTGGAACGGGTGCTGCTGGAGCAGTTTCTCGACGACGCCGGGTTTGCCGCCTCGCCCCGGCTCGTGTTCGAGGCCCTGGCGGCCAATCCCGCCTTCCAGGAGAACGGCAAGTTCTCGCGGGAACGCTACCGCAGGCTGCTCAGGGCCCAGCGCATCGACGAGCGGGCCTACGAGGCCTCGGTGGCGCAGGACCTGCTGCGCGACCACCTGCGCCGGGGCGTGGCCGGGTCCGGCATCGCCACCCGCGCCGAGGCCCGGGCCCTGCTGCGGGCCAGGCGCGAGGCGCGGGACGTGGGCGTGCTGGAATTCGCGCTCAAGCCCTACCTGGCCGCGGCCTCGGTGAGCGACGAGGCGGTGCGGGAGTACTACGAGGCCAACAAGGACAGCTTCCGCGAGCCGGAGCAGGTGCGCGTGCAGTACGTGGAGCTGAACCTGGAGACCCTGGCCCGTTCCATCGCCATCGACGAGCAGTCCCTGCGCGACTACTACGAGCAGAACCGCCGGGCCTTCGCCACCGGCAAGGCGGAGCGCCGGGCCCGCCACATCCTCATCAAGGTGAATGCCGACACCCCCGATGCCGAGGCACGCAGGAAGGCGGAGGAGGCCCTGGCCCGGATCCGGTCCGGGGAGCCGTTCGAGAAGGTGGCCCGCGAGATGTCCGAGGACAAGGCCAGCGCGGAGCGGGGCGGCGACCTGGGCTTCTTCACCCGCGACGCCATGGTCAAGCCCTTCGCCGACCTGGTGTTCTCGCTCAAGGCCGGCGAGCTGGGCGGTCCCGTGCGCACCCGCTTCGGTTACCACGTGGTGAAGGTGGAGGCGGTGCGCGAGCCGGAGATCCCGCCGTTCGAGAAGGTGAAGGACAGGATCCTCCGTGAACTGCAGCTGGAGCAGGCGGAGGAACGGTTCTACGAACTCTCGGAGAAGCTGTACAACCTGAGCGAGGAGTCCCCGGACAGCCTGGAGCCGGTGGCGCGGGAGCTGGGCCTGGAGATCAGGACCAGCGACTGGTTCTCCCGGGCCGGCGGCCCGGGGGTCCTGGCCCACCGCGACGTGGTGGAGGCCGCCTTCTCGCCGGAGGTCATGGAGGAGGGCCGCAACAGCCCTCTCATCGATGTGGACGACACCCGCCGGCTGGTGCTGCGGGTGATCGGCCACCGCGAGGCGCGGGTCAGGCCGCTGGAGGCGGTGCAGGGCCTCATCACCGCCCGGCTCAAGCGCGAGCAGGCGGCAGAGGCGGCGCGCCAGGCGGCCGAGGCCGCCGCCGCCAGACTGGCGGCCGGCGAGGCGCCGGAAAAGGTGGCGGCCGCGGTCGAGGGCGCGGCGTGGAAGCGCGTCGGCTGGGTGGAGCGCGAGGGCCCGCGGGCGGGGGCCAGGCTGGCTCGGGACCTGCGCCGGGCGGCCTTCGCCCTGCCGCTGCCACAGGACGGGAAGACGGGTGTGAAGGTGCGGACCGTGAGCCGGGCCGGCGGTGAAGTGGCGGTGGTGGCGGTGTTCGGCCGGCGGGT
>JALUTW010000393.1 GCA_027021685.1 Chromatiales bacterium
CGATGCCCAGCAGGCTGTGGCGGCTGTAGACCCGCCGCTCGAGCCAGTCGTCGGGGGTGCCGAAGCCGTAGCGTTCCACGGTCCCGGGATCGCCGGCCGCGGCGCGGTAGAGTTCGGTGCCCTGGGCCAGCAGCTTGCCGATGCCGTGGATCACCGGGCTGTGGGGATCCTCGGGCGTCTCCACCCGGGCGTGGTGCTTGCGGTGCACGGCCACCCACTCGCGGGTGTTCATGCCCGTGGTCAGCCACAGCCAGAAGCGGAAGAAATGGGACACCGCCGGATGCAGGTCCAGGGCCCGGTGGGCCTGGTGGCGGTGGAGATACAGCGTCACCCCGAGAATGGTGAGCTGGGTGGCCACCAGCAGGTAGCCGATGACGGACCACACGGTCCACTGGACCATGCCGGTCAGGAGAAAATCGAACATGAAAACCTCAGGCGGGGAAACGAGACAGGATTGACATGACTCAGTATAGCCCAGGCCCCGGCCCCTGTCGCCCCTGCCGGGTATGTTGAAAAGGCCGTCCCGGCCTCTCCCCACCCCGGATCCGGTGGGCCGCTAGCGCCGGAGAACGAGGTTGCCGGCGGCGTCCTGCTCGGCCCGCCAGCCGGGCGCGAGCCAGGTGGTGGCCACGGGCTCGGTGAAAACGGCCGGCCCTTCAACGACTTCGCCGGGGGGCAGGGCGGCCCGGTCGTGGACGGGGACCGGACCGGTGAAGCCCGCGACCCGGGCATGGGCGGCGGGTTCCGGGCCTTCCCCTCGCGCGGCGGGGGCCAGGGTCAGGGGCGTGCCGGGGGCGCGGCAGGTGACCCGCACCGTCACCAGCTCCACCGGGGCCTCCAGCCGGTGGCCGTAGCGCCGCTCGTGCAGGGCGTGGAAGGCCTCCGCCGAACCCGCCGGGCCGGACCAGGGCACGGTGAGGGTGTGGGCCTGGCCCAGGTAGCGCAGGTCGGCGCTCACCGCCTCCGAGACGGCGGCGGGATCGATGCCTTCCTCCGCCAGCGCCGCCCGCCCCCGCGCCGCCAGCGCCGCCGCGGCCGCCTCCACCTCCGCCGGGTCGAGCCCGTCCAGCGGCCGCACCAGGCTGCGCGACAGGCGCCGCTCCCGCGGCGCGGCCAGCATGCCCAGGGCCGACAGCACCCCGGCGTGCACCGGCACCAGGGCCCGGGTCATGCCCAGGGCCTCGGCCAGGGCGCACACGTGCAGGCCGCCGGCGCCGCCGAAGGACACCAGGGTGAGCTCGCGGGGATCGATGCCCCGCTGCACCGACATCACCCGCAGGGCCCGGGCCATGTGTTCGTCCGCCACCCGCACGATGCCGGCCGCGGCCTCCTCCACCCCGCAGCCCAGGGCCGCGGCCACCTCCCCCACCGCGGTCCGGGCGGCGTCCACGTCCAGGCGCATGCGCCCGCCGAGAAAGGCCGCGGCGGGCAGCCGGCCCAGCACCACGTGGGCATCGGTGACGGTGGCCGCGCGCCCGCCGCGGCCGTAGCAGGCCGGCCCGGGGTCGGCGCCGGCCGACTCGGGACCCACCTGCAGCAGGCCACCTGCGTCCACCCGGGCGATGGAGCCGCCGCCGGCGCCGATGGTGTGCATGTCCACCATGGGCACCGCCACCGGGTAGCGGCCCACGCGGCCCTCGGTGGTGAGCACCGGCTCGCCCTCCACCAGGGCCACGTCGGTGGAGGTGCCGCCCATGTCGAAGGTGAGCAGGCGGGTGAGCCCCGAGGCCGCACCGGCGAAGCGGGCCCCGGCCAGCCCCCCGGCGGGCCCCGACAGCAGCAGGTGTACCGCGCCGCGCCCGGCCTGCTCGGCGGCGATGGTGCCGCCGGAGCTCTGCATCACCGACAGCCGTGCCCCGGCCAGGTCGCGGCGCAGGCGCTGCAGGTAGCGTTCCATGAGCGGGCCCACGTAGGCGTTGAGCCAGGTGGTCACCGCCCGCTCGTACTCGCGCACCTCCGGCAGCACCTCCGAGGAGCGGGAGACGAACACGCCCTCCGGCATGGCCGCCTCCACCGCGCGCTCGAAGCGGTCGTCCAGGAACGAAAACAGCAGGCACACCGCCACCGCCTCGGGACCGCGCTCCGCCACCGCCGCGGCCAGGGCTGCCAGGGCTTCGTCGTCCAGGGGTTCCACCACACCGCCGTCGGCGCCCAGGCGGCCGCCGGTCTCCAGGCAGTCCTCCGGCGGCACCGGCGGCGGCACCGGCGGCGGCTGCAAGTCGTAGAGCCGTTCCCGGGCCTGGCGGCCGATGGTGAGGAGGTCGCCCAGGCCGTGGTTGGTGATGAAGCAGGTGCGCACGCCCTTGCCCTCCAGCACCGCGTTGGTGGCCACGGTGGACCCGTGCACCACCACCAGCCGCCGGAGCGCGGCCGGGTCGTCCAGCCCCAGGTCGGCGATGCCCCGCAGGATGGCCTCGGCCGGATCGGACGGGGTGGACAGCACCTTGTGGGTGGCGAGACGGCCCTCGCGCCACAGCACGAAGTCGGTGAAGGTCCCGCCGGTGTCCACGCCCAGCAGGATGGGGCTCATGCGCATTCCACCCGGTTGCGGCCGCTGCGCTTGGCGCGGTAGAGGGCCTCGTCGGCGCGCGCCACCAGCGACTCGACGGTGTCCCCGGCCACGGCCTGGGCCACCCCCAGGCTCACGGTGAGCGACAGGGTGACCTCGGGCAGGTGGAGCGGCTGGGCCGCCACCCCCCGGCGCACGCGCTCGCCCACGGCGGCGGCGTGGGCCGCATCCAGCCCCGGCAGCAGGAGCAGGAACTCCTCGCCGCCATAGCGGCCCACCAGGTCCACGCTGCGCACCGCCCCCTCGATGCGGGCCGCGGCCTGGCGCAGGGCGGCGTCACCCACCAGGTGGCCGTGGGTGTCGTTGATGGCCTTGAACCGGTCGATGTCGACCAGGATCACGCAGAACGGCGGCCCGCCCGCGGCCAGCCGCCCCAGCAGTTCCTCCAGCCGCGCCAGGGCGGCCTGGCGCGAATGCACCCCGGTCAGGCTGTCGCGCTCCACCTGCTCGGCCAGGGCGGCCCGTTCCAGCTCCATGGAGGTGAGCGACTGTTCCAGGTCGCGCACCTGCTCCAGGTGATAGGTCTCGGCGGCCAGGGTCATGTCCAGCGCCGTGATGCGCAGGAGGAAGCTCACCAGCGCGTTGCGCTCGGGTTCCGGCGCCGTGGCGCAGATGGTCTCCATGATCCGGTCCTGGAACCAGGTGTAGGCCGCCAGGTACAGCGCCAGCGGCAGGCCGATGACCGCATGGGCCTGGCCGATGCGCAGGCGGTCCTCGAAGTAGGCCTCGCTGGCAAAATCGCGCCCCAGGGACAGCAGGTAGGCCTTCTGCGTGCGCTTGAGCGAGGTGATGCGCTCGGGCCGGCTGAGAAACGGCCGGGCCTCGGGCTGGTCCAGCAGGAAATCGTAGAAGGTGTCCACCAGGGCATCGGCGTTGGGGGCGATGACCGTCTCGTGCAGGCGCTCGCCCAGCGCCGCTTCGCCCGGATCCAGCCGCAGCAGCGCCAGGCGCCGCAGGCGGCCGGCGTGATCGAAGCCGTATTTTTCACACAGGGTTTCTGGCATATAATTGCGCGCGCGTTCGAGCCGGCCCCGGCCTCGCAGCGTTGCTATCGTGCCCGCGGGTCGGGCGCCCGCCCGTGGCACCGCATCGAGCGGTCAAGACCGACGGATTGGGATGGCAGGAACTGCGATGTCTCAGGATACGCTCGTCAACGTCGAACACCTCACGCGCCGCTACGGCGCGCTGGTCGCGGTCAGCGGCATCAGCTTCCGGCTGCTGCGCGGCGAAGTCCTCGGTTTTCTCGGCCCCAACGGCGCCGGCAAGTCTACCACCATGCAGGTGATCACCGGCAATCTCGCCCCCAGCGAGGGCCGGGTGACCATCAACGGCATCGACCTGCTGGACGACCCGCGCGAGGCCAAGCGCGAGATCGGCTTCCTGCCGGAGCAGCCGCCGCTGTATCTCGATTTCACCGTGGACGAATACCTCACCTTCTGCGCCCGGCTCAACCGCATCGCCCGCGGGCACGTCACCACCGCGGTGGAGCGGGCCAAGGCACGCTGCGGCCTGGGCGGCATGGGCCGCCGTCTCATCGGCAACCTGTCCAAGGGCTACCGCCAGCGGGTGGGCATCGCCCAGGCCATCATCCACTCGCCGGCGGTGGTGGTGCTGGACGAGCCCACGGTGGGGCTCGATCCCATCCAGATCCTCGAGATCCGGGCCCTCATCCGCGAGCTGGGCAGTGATCACGGCGTCATCCTCTCCACCCATATCCTTCCCGAGGTCCAGATGACCTGCAACCAGGTGCAGATCATCAACCGCGGGCGGCTGGTGTTCGATGCCGCCATGGAAGATATCGTCCACAAGCTGGCGCCCTCCAGCCTCGTCCTGGGCGCCCGCCGCCTGCCCGGCGACACCGAGCTGCTGTCGCTGCCCGGTGTGGAGTCGGTGGAGCGGCTGGGCGATGACCGGGTGCGCATCGGCCACGCCCCCGGCGCCAGCCCGGCCGAGACCCTGGCCGAGACCGCGGTGCGCGAGGGCTGGGGGCTGTTCGAGCTGGCACCGGAACGCAAGACCCTGGAGCAGATCTTCGTCGAGGTCACCGCGGCCGAGGAGGCCGGCGGTGAAGAGGATGCCGCGGCACCGGCGGAGGAGGCGGCCTGATGATCGGTGTGCTGGCCCTGCGCGAGCTGCGCGCCCTGTTCCTCTCGCCCCTGGCCTGGGCCGTCCTGGCCGTGATCCAGCTCATTCTCGCCTACCTGTTCCTGGCCCAGCTCGAGGAGTACTTCACCCTGCAGCCCCGGCTGCAGGTGCTGGACAACGCCCCCGGCGTGACCGAGATCGTGGTGGCCCCGCTCTACGGCAGCGCCGCCTTCATCCTCATGATGGTGGTGCCGCTCATCACCATGCGGGTGGTGAGCGACGAGCGGCGCAACCGCACCCTGCCGCTGCTGTTCTCGGCCCCGGTGAGCATGACCGAGATCGTGGTGGGCAAGTATCTCGGGGTGCTGGGGTTCCTGCTCATCATGGTGGGCATGCTCACCCTCATGCCCCTGTCCATCCTCGTCGCCGGCCCGCTGGACCTGGGCCTGCTGGCCAGCCTGGTGCTGGGCACGGTGCTGCTGCTGGGGGCCTTCGCCGCCGCCGGCGTGTTCATCTCCACCCTCACCGATCAGCCGGCGGTGGCCGCCATCGGCGGTTTCGGCCTGCTGCTGCTGCTGTGGATCATCGACTGGGCCGGCGACAAGGTGGACCAGGCCGCGGCCTCCGGCCTGCTGGCCTACCTCTCCATCCTGCGCCACTTCCAGGCCCTGGGCCGCGGACTGTTCTCCACCGCCGACGTGATCTACTACCTGCTGTTCATCACCGTGTTCCTGGTGCTCGCCATCCGGCGCCTGGACAACGACCGCCTGCAGCGCTGAACCACGGAGGCCGTTGCATCCATGGAGGTCAATCGCAAGTCCCGTCTCGAGCTGCGGGTGCAGAACTGGATCTTCCTGATCCTGTTCCTCACCGCGGTGGGCCTGCTGGCCTGGCTCTCGCAACGCTACAGCGTCGAGGCCGACTGGACCGCCTCGGGGCGCAACACCCTGGCCGAGGCCACGGTGCGCCTGCTGGAACGCATCGAGGGTCCGGTGAAGATCACCGCCTTTGCCACCGAGAGCGAGCTCACCTCGCCGCGCAAGCGCATCCGCGATCTCATCGAGCGCTACCAGCGCCACAAGTCCGACATCGCCCTTGAATTCGTCAACCCGGAGACCGACCCCCAGCGCACGCGCGAGCTGGACATCAAGGTGGACGGCGAGCTGGTGCTGGAGTACCGGGGCCGGACCGAGCACGTGCAGCGGGTCACCGAGGAGAACCTCACCAACGCCCTGCAGCGGCTGTTGCGCCGCGGCGAGCGCAAGCTGGTCTTCGTCACCGGCCACGGCGAGCGCGACCCGCGCGGGCGCGCCAACTTCGACCTGGGCGAGTTCGTGCGCCGCCTGGAGGACAAGGGCCTCAAGGCCGAGACCGTGAACCTGGCCGAGGCCAAGGCCATCCCCGAGGACACTGCGGTGCTGATCATCGCCGGCCCGCGCGTGGCCTGGCTCGAGGGCGAAGTGAAACTGGTGCTGGACTACCTGGACCGCGGCGGCCGCCTGCTGTGGCTGCACGATCCCGGGCCCCTGCACGGCCTGGAGCCGCTGGCCGAGAAGCTGGGCATCACCTTCGTGCCGGGGGTGGTGGTGGATCCCACCACCCAGCTCCTGGGCATCCGCGACCCGGCCATCGCCCTGGTGGCGGCCTACCCGCCCCACCCCGTCACCAGCGACTTTCACTTCATGACCCTGTATCCCCAGGCCGCCGGCATCCGTGCGACCGGGGCCGGGGCCGCCGGCTGGACCGCCCGGGCCTTTCTCCAGAGTTCGCCCGGGAGCTGGGCCGAAACCGGCCCCCTGCGCGGCGTGATCAAGGCCGACGGCAAGGACACCCCCGGTCCCCTGGACCTGGGCCTGGCGCTGACCCGCACGCCGCCGGGCGAAAAGGGTGACAAGGACAAGGGGCAGGACAACCCGGGCCCGGATCAGCCCGCGGTGAAGAAAAAGGCCGAGCAGCGGGTGGTGGTCATCGGTGACGGAGACTTTCTCTCCAACACCTTCCTGGGCAACCAGGGCAACCAGGACCTGGGCTTCAACGTGATCAACTGGTTAAGCCACGACGACACCTTCATCAACATCCCGGCCAAGGTGGCGCCCGACACCCAGCTCAACCTGAGCCGCACCGCCTGGGCGGTGATCGCGCTGTTCTTCCTCGCCGGCCTGCCCGTGATCCTGCTGGGCAGCGGGATCTGGATCTGGCACCGCCGCCGGCGGCGTTGACGGCTGCGCGGTGAGGCATCCGTGGGGAACTTTGAGAACGGTTCGGCGCTGAAGTCTTTCAGGTCCTGAACACGACCCGGTATCCGACATGCAGAAACGCAACGTGATCAACCTGGCCCTGGCGGGACTGGTGGCGGTGCTGGCCCTGGCGGTGCTGCTGGCCCCCGAGGACGAGTCCCCGCCCAAGCCTCCGCTCACGCCGCTC
>JALUTW010000394.1 GCA_027021685.1 Chromatiales bacterium
GCCGGGCCCACATCACCGTGAACAAGAACGCGGTGCCCAACGATCCCCAGTCGCCCTTCGTCACCAGCGGCATCCGCATCGGCACCCCGGCCATGACCACCCGCGGGCTGGGCGAGGCCGAGGCACGCGAGCTGGCGGGCTGGATCTGCGATGTCATCGACAACCTGGGCGACGAGTCCGTGATCGAGAACGTGCGCGAAAAGGTGATCGACCTGTGCAGGCGGTTTCCCGTTTACAAATAAGTGGCCGCTGGGGACTGGCTGCTGGCGGCTGGGGTCGTGCCCGGCACCCGGTCCTCCCGGCCCCAGCCCCCAGCCCCCAGCCCCCAGCCCCCAGCACCTAGTACCATGCACTGTCCCTTCTGCGGCGCCCAGGACACCAAGGTCATCGACTCGCGGCTGGCCGGCGAGGGGGCGCAGGTGCGCCGGCGCCGGGAATGCCTCTCCTGCGGCGAGCGCTTCACCACCTACGAGACCGCGGAACTGGCGCTGCCCCGGGTGGTGAAGCGCGACGGCAGCCGCGTGCCCTTCGACGAAAACAGGCTCCGCACCGGCATGATGCGGGCGCTGGAGAAACGGCCGGTGGACACCGAGGCGGTGGAGGCGGCCATCAGCCGTATCCTCAAGCGGGCCCGCAGCAGCGGCGAGCGGGAGATCCCTTCGCGCGTCATCGGAGAGTGGGTGATGGCGGAGCTGCGGGACCTGGACCAGGTGGCCTACGTGCGCTTTGCCTCCGTGTACCGGAGCTTTCAGGACGTCTCCGCCTTCGCCGAGGAGGTGGAGCGCCTGCGCAACATCCCCTCCCCGGAGGAGCGCCGCAACCAGATCCCGCTGCTGCCGGGGGACGAGCCGGAGGAAGGCTGAACGCGGGCCATGGCCACGGCCGACGATCACCGCTTCATGGGCCGGGCGCTGGAGCTGGCCCGGCGCGGGCTCTACACCTGCGATCCCAATCCCCGCGTGGGCTGCGTCATCGTGCGCGACGGCGAAATCGTGGGCGAAGGCTGGCACGAGGCGGCCGGCGGACCCCACGCGGAGATCGTGGCCCTGGAGCAGGCCGGGCCGGAGCATGCCCGCGGGGCCACGGTGTACGTGACCCTGGAACCGTGCTGTCACCACGGCCGCACGCCGCCGTGTACCACCGCGCTGGTGGAGGCCGGCGTGGCCCGGGTGGTGGCGGCCATGGAGGACCCCAATCCACGGGTGGCGGGGCAGGGCCTGACCGCACTGCGTGAAGCCGGCATCGCGGTGGAATCCGGGGTGGCGGCGGCGGCGGCGGCGCGCCTCAACCCCGGGTTCATCAAGCGCATGCGCCACGGCCGTCCCTTCGTGCGTGCCAAGCTGGCCATGAGCCTGGACGGGCGCACCGCGCTGGCCTCCGGCGAGAGCAGGTGGATCACCTCGGAGCAGGCCCGGGCCGACGTGCACCGCCTGCGCGCGCGCAGCTCGGCCGTCATGACCGGGGTGGGCACGGTGCTGGCCGACGATCCCGCGCTCACCGCGCGGGTGGAGGGCGCGGTGCGCCAGCCGCTGCGGGTGGTGGTGGACACCCACCTGAGCACGCCGGATACCGCGGCCCTGCTGCGCCAGCCCGGCGACACGGTGATCTTCACCTGCCGCGAGCCCGACGGCTATCATGCCCGGCTGGCGGCGGCCGGGGCCGAGGTGGTGACCCTGCCCGCGCGCGGCGACCGGGTGGACCTGGCCGCGGTGCTGGAGGAGCTGGCCCGGCGCGAGGTCAACGAGGTGCTGCTGGAGATGGGGGCCACCCTGGCCGGGGCCATGCTGCGCCAGGGCCTGGTGGACGAGATGGTGATCTACATGGCGCCGGTGCTGCTGGGTGACGCCGCCCGGCCCCTGTTCCGGCTGCCGGGCATCGAACACATGGACCAGCGGCTGGAACTGGAGATCGACGAGATTCGGGCGGTGGGCCCCGACTGGCGCATCACCGCCCGCCCCAAATCGGGTATATAAATAGTATGTTTACCGGTATCATCCAGGCGGTGGGCGAGATCGGGGCGGTGGAGCCCCGCGGCGGCGACCTGCGCCTGCACGTGCGCACCGGTGCCCTCGACCTGTCCGACGTGGCCGTGGGCGACAGCATCGCGGTCAACGGGGTCTGCCTCACCGCGGTGGCGCTGCCCGGTGACGGGTTCACCGCCGACGTCTCGGCCGAGACCCTCGCCCGCACCACGCTGGCGCGGGCGCGGGCCGGGACCCGCGTCAACCTGGAGAAGGCGCTCACGCCCGCCACCCGGCTGGGCGGGCATCTGGTGAGCGGCCACGTGGACGGCATCGGCCGCGTGGTGCGGCGCCATCCCGACGGCCGCTCGGAGCGTTTCGTGGTGCGGGCACCGGCGGAGCTGGCACGGTATATCGCCTCCAAGGGGTCCATCTGCGTGGACGGCATCAGCCTCACCGTCAACGCGGTGGACGGCGCCGAGTTCGCCCTCAACATCGTGCCCCATACGCTGGAGGTGACCACCATGGGCGCGCTGCGCCCGGGGGACGAGGTCAACCTGGAGGTGGACATCATCGCGCGGTACCTGGAGCGGCTCCTGCTGGGGGAGCGGGCTGCCGAACCCGGCATCACGCTGGAGAAGCTGGAGACCCATGGCCTTGTCAAGACACGCTGAAGACCGGCCGCCGGCACCGGCGGAGGCCACCGGCCTCAACACGGTGGAGGAGCTGGTGGAGGACATCCGCCGGGGCCGCATGGTGATCCTCATGGACGACGAGGACCGCGAGAACGAGGGCGACCTCATCATGGCGGCCCAGTGCGTGCGGCCCGAGGACATCAACTTCATGGCCAGGTACGGCCGCGGGCTCATCTGCCTGACCCTGACCAAGGAGCGCTGCGAGCAGCTCAACCTGCCGCTCATGGTTCACGGCACCAACGACCGTCATGCCACCAACTTCACCGTTTCCATCGAGGCGGCGGAGGGGGTGACCACCGGCATCTCCGCCGCCGACCGGGCGGTGACCATCCGGACCGCCGTGGCCCCGGACGCCAAGCCGTCGGACCTGGTGATGCCGGGCCACGTGTTCCCCCTCATGGCCCAGCCCGGCGGGGTGCTCACCCGCGCCGGCCACACCGAGGCCGGCTGCGACCTGGCGCGCCTGGCCGGGCTGGAACCGGCGGCGGTGATCGTGGAGATCCTCAACGAGGACGGCACCATGGCCCGGCGCCCCGACCTGGAGCGCTTCGCCCGCGAGCACGGGCTCAAGATCGGCACCGTGGCCGATCTCATTCACTATCGCATCCAGAAGGAAAAGACCGTGGAGCGGGTGGCCCGCTCGCGCCTGCCCACGCGCCACGGCGATTTCGAGTTGCACGCCTACCGCAACGTCATCGACGACAGCATGCACTTCGCCCTGGTGCGGGGGAACATCTCGCCCGAGCGACCGACCCTGGTCCGGGTGCACGTGGCCGACTGCCTGTGCGACAACCTGGGGGCCCTGCGCGAGGACTGCGGCTGGCCGCTGGACGATGCCATGCACCGGGTGGCCGAGGCCGGCGAGGGCGTGGTGGTCATCCTGCGCGAGCCGGTGGACAACGAGGCCCTCATCCACCGCATCCAGCACTACGCGCGCCAGGACCAGGGCATCGAGGAGCCGCGCCGCGAGGGCACGGCGGACCTGCGCACCTACGGCCTCGGCGCCCAGATCCTCATGGACCTGGGGGTGCGGCGCATGCGGGTGATGAGCGCGCCGCGCAAGATGCACGGCCTCTCCGGCTTCGAGCTGGAAGTGGTGGAATACGTATACGACGAGGAGCCCGCCACGGGCTCGTGAACCGGAAACAGCGAGCGGAGCAGTCATGGCGAACATCAGGAACATCGAGGGGCAGCTGGTGATCAAGGGGGCCCGGTTCGGGCTGGCGGTGTCGCGCTTCAACGCCTTCATCGTGGACAGCCTGGTGGCCGGGGCGGTGGACACCCTGCGCCGGCACGGTGCCGACGAGGGCGAGATCGAGATCGTGCGCGCGCCCGGTGCCTTCGAGCTGCCGCTGGTGGTGAGCCGCATGGCCCGCTCGCGCCGCTTCGATGCCATCATCGCCCTGGGGGCGGTGATCCGTGGCGGGACCCCGCACTTCGAGTACGTGGCCGGCGAGTGCACCAGGGGCCTGTCGGCCGCCATGCTCCAGCACGACGTGCCGGTGGCCTTTGGCGTGCTCACCGTGGACACCATCGAGCAGGCCATCGAGCGTGCCGGCACCAAGGCCGGCAACAAGGGCGCCGAGGCCGCCCTGTCCGCCATCGAGATGGTGGACCTGTTGCGCCGGCTCGACTGAACCCGGCCCGATCCGCCGTGAGCAAGACCCGATCCCGCGCGCGCCAGCTGGCCCTCCAGGCCCTCTACCAGTGGCAGCTCACGGGCGGGGCCCTGGAGGCCATCGAGCAGCAGTTCCTGCAGGAGCACCGGGACGGGCGCGCCGACCTCGACTACTTCCACGATCTCCTGCACGGCGTGCCGCGCCGCCTGCAGGAAATCGATGCCGGGCTGGAGAGCGCCATGGACCGCACGGTGGAGGAGGTGGACCCGGTGGAGCGGGCGGCGCTGCGCATCGGCGCCTACGAGCTGCTGGCGAGGCCCGACGTGCCCTACCGCGTGGCCATCAACGAGGCGGTGGAACTGGCCAAGCGTTTCGGGGCCGAGAACGGTCACCGCTTCGTCAACGGCGTGCTGGACAAGTGCGCCGCCCGCCTGCGCCCGGACGAGGTGGCCCGTGCCCGTGCCGGCGGCGCCCGCGGCTGAGGCCGCCGGGCCCATGGCCCTCACCGAGTTCGACATCATCCGCCGCTGGTTCACGCCCGCCCGTACGCGGGACGGCGTGCGCACGGGCGTGGGTGACGACGGCGCATTGCTGGCCCCGCCGCCGGCCCGGGAGCTGGTGGTGGTCACCGACACCCTGGTGGAGGGCGTCCACTTCCTGCCCGGCGCCGACCCCGCCGACCTGGGACACCGGCTGCTGGCGGTGAACCTGAGCGATCTCGCCGCCATGGGAGCGGAGCCGGCCTGGTTCACGCTCAATCTCACCGTGCCTGCCGCCGAAGCGGCATGGTTCGAGGGCTTTGCCGCCGGGCTCGGGGCTCTGGCGGAGCGCTGGGACATGGCCCTGGTGGGCGGCGACACCTGCCGCGGCCCCTGCGTGCTTTCGCTCACCGCCGCAGGCACCGTGCCGCCGGGGCAGGCGCTGCTGCGGGGCGGGGGCCGGGCCGGGGATGCGGTCTACGTCACCGGCACCCTGGGAGATGCCGCCGCCGGCCTGGCCTGCCTGCGCGGGGACCGCGGCGGTGACGCCTGCGAGGCGCTGGTGCAGCGCTTCCTGCGGCCGGAGCCGCGGGGGGCCGCGGGCCTGGCCCTGCGCGGGCTGGCCTCGGCCTGCATCGATGTCTCCGACGGGCTCGCCGCCGACCTGGGCCACCTGCTGGCCGCCAGCGGCTGCGGTGCGGTGGTGGAGGTGGAGGCCGTGCCCGTCTCGCCGGAACTGGAACGGCACGAGCCGGACCCGGAGCGGCGCCTGGCCCTGGCGCTGGGCGGGGGCGACGACTACGAGCTGTGCTTCTGCGTGCCACCGCGCGCGGAAGATCGGCTGGCCGCCGCGGCGGAGGCGGCCGGGGTCGGCTTCACCCGCATCGGCGAACTGGTCCGCGAACCGGGCCTGGTGCTGCGCCATGCCGACGGCCGCCCCTGCCCGCTGCCGGCTGGCTGGACCCACTTCGGGGAGGCAGCGGATTGAAGCTGGACTGGCACACGCCCCACGACATTCCCTCCGCGGCCATGCTGCGTCACCCCGTGCACTGCATCAGCCTGGGGCTGGGGGCAGGTCTCTCGCCCTGGGCGCCGGGCACCGCCGGCACCCTCGCCGCCATCCCCCTGTACCTGTTGCTGCAGCCCTTGGCGGTGCCGGCCTACCTGGCGGTGGCGGCGGCACTGTTCCTGCTGGGGGTGTGGACCTGCGGGCGCACCGCCGCGGCGCTGGGGGTGAAGGACCACCGCGCCATCGTCTGGGACGAGGTGGCCGGTTACCTGTTCACCATGACGGCGGCACCGCCCGGCTGGATCTGGGTCGCAACCGGCTTCTTCCTGTTCCGGTTCTTCGACGTGGTCAAGCCGTGGCCCGCCGCGGCGGCCGACCGGGCCGTGGCCGGGGGACTGGGCATCATGCTTGATGACCTCGTGGCCGCTGTCTATGCTTCGGTGGTGCTGCAGGCCGCGGCCTGGCTCGCCGGGCGTTACCTCGAAGGAGTATCGATGTGAAAAGGATGCCTCTGATGGTGCTGCTGCTGGGTCTGGGTGCGGGTGCGCGGGCGGGCCAGGTGGAGATCGTCGACGCGGTGCTGGTGCGCGATGCCGCAAGCTGGAACGCCAGCGTCACCCTGCGCCATGCCGACACGGGCTGGAAACACTACGCCGATGCCTGGCGGGTGGTGGACGCCGAGGGCCGGGAGCTGGGCAAGCGCGTGCTGTACCATCCCCACGTAAAGGAGCAGCCCTTCACCCGCAGCCTGCGCGGGGTTGCCATCCCTCCCGGCACCCGCTTCGTCTGGATCGAGGCGCACGACAACGTCCATGGCTGGGCCCGCACCCGGCTCAGGCTCAAGCTGGACTGGGTCATGGGCCGCAGCACCGTGGCCGGCCGCGAAACGCGTCCTGCACCAGGCAAGGGCAAGGCACGGCGCAAGGACGCGAAGGCGAAGGAGCGCCGGGACGGGCAGGCCCGATCATTGCACTGATCCCCTCACCCTGTCTCTCTCCAGACGGAGGACGGAAGACGGAAGTTCGCAGGTGCGTGGGCAAGGCAGACGCACGGGATGGGAGCGGCGCCCTCGAGGGAGAGGGCTGGGGTGAGGGGGTGTGCCACCGTCCCTGCTTTTTCCTTGTGCCTCGTCCCTCTTCCCTGCGCCGAAGGCGCCTTTGGGGAGAGGGCCGGGGCGAGGGGGTTGAACGGGCAGGAACAAGGTGTTGTTTTGATCCCCTCACCCTGTCCCTCTCCCGGCGGGAGAGGGGACCGTTTTTTCGCCCACGGTGGGACCCGGCGCCGCGACCGGTTCTTCCGTCCCCCTCTCC
>JALUTW010000395.1 GCA_027021685.1 Chromatiales bacterium
TGTCATTACACCAGTGCCGCCCCCCGGGCCGTGTTGACCTGCGTCAACGTGACCGCCGGCCCCGGCTTCAGGCCACGCGCCGGCGCCGCCTGCGGGACGGGGCGGTGCCGCTGCGCCCGCCGCCGGCACGGGCGCGCCGGGGGCGCACGGGCTCTGCACCAATAGTGGGGTCGGGTTCGTAGCCTTCAACGACCACGCGCGGCAGCCGGCGTCCCAGCAGGCGCTCGATGTCGCGCAGCAGCCGGTGCTCGTCCACGCAGACCAGGGACACGGCGGTGCCTTCGCGGCCGGCCCGGCCGGTGCGGCCGATGCGGTGGACGTAGTCTTCGGCCACCTCCGGCAGCTCGAAGTTGACCACGTGGGGGAGCTGGTCGATGTCCAGGCCCCGGGCGGCGATGTCGGTGGCCACCAGCACCCGCACCTGGCCGGACTTGAAGCGGGCCAGGGCCCGGGTGCGGGCGCCCTGGCTCTTGTTGCCGTGGATGGCGTCGGCACCGATGCCGTCGCGCCGGAGCTGCTCGGCCAGGCGGTCGGCGCCGTGCCTGGTGCGGGTGAACACCAGCACCTGGCGCCAGTCTTCGCGCCCGATCATGTGCGCGAGCAGTTCGCGCTTGCGCACGCGGTCCACGGGATGCACCACCTGCACCACGCGCTCGGCGGCGGTGTTACGCGGCGCCACCTCGATGCACGCCGGGTCGTGCAGGAGGCCGCCGGCCAGCCTGCGGATGCCGTCGGAGAAGGTGGCGGAGAAGAGCAGGTTCTGCCGCCGCGCCGGCAGCAGGTCGAGAATGCGCCGCAGGTCGCGGATGAATCCCATGTCCAGCATGCGGTCCGCCTCGTCCAGGACCAGGATCTCCACGCCGGACAGGTCCACGGTGCCCTGGCCGGCGTGGTCCAGCAGCCGGCCCGGGGTGGCCACCAGCACGTCCACGCCGCGGCGCAGGGTGTCCATCTGCGGCCGGATGCCGACCCCGCCGAACACCACCGCCGACTTCAGCGGCAGATGGCGGCCGTAGGCACGCACGCTCTCGTGCACCTGGGCCGCCAGCTCGCGGGTGGGCACCAGCACCAGCGAGCGCACGGGGCGCCCGCGGCCGCCGCCGTCCTGGAGGCGCTGGAGCATGGGCAGGGTGAAGCCGGCGGTCTTGCCGGTGCCGGTCTGGGCGGCGGCGAGCAGGTCGCGGCCGGCGAGGACCGCGGGAATGGCGCGGGCCTGGATGGGCGTGGGGGTGTCGTAGCCCCGGCGGGACACGGCACGGCACAGTTCGGCCGTCAGGCCGAGGGATTCGAAAGACATGGATGGATGACCTTGCAAAGGTGGGCGGCCGCCGCCTGCCGGTCATGCCGGAACGGTCCAGGGGAGGCGCGGATACTTGTTTTCGGGGGCTGTCCGGAGAGAGGCCGCGAAAGGGGCACGGACCGTCGTCGTGCCGCGTGGGCGGGGAGTATAGCAGCACCGGGCGGGAAGGGGGGATTTTCCGCTGCCG
>JALUTW010000396.1 GCA_027021685.1 Chromatiales bacterium
CATGGAGCAGCAACGCCGAGGGTCCGGCGCCGGTGCGCCGGGTACCGGCCGCACCCGGATTGGCCACCCAGGGCCGGGTTCCGGTGTCCATCACCAGCCGGTGGCTGTGGCCGTACACCACCAGCCGGGCCTGCGGAAAGGCCTCGCGCAGCCGCGCATGGCGCCGTGCAGGCGGCCCGTGCCGGTGGCCGTGGATCACCGCCAGCGTTCCGCCCGGCAGCTCCACCATGGCCGACTCGGCCAGCACGGCCAGGCGGCCCGCGGCACCGATCCACTTGCCCGGAACATCGTTGTTGCCTGCCACCGCCACCACCGGCGCACACGACTCCAGCCGTTCGAGGACCACCTGGGCACCGATGTCGCCGGCATGCACGATGAGATCACAGTCCGCCAGGAGTCGCCACACCCGCTCGTCCAGGGTGCCGTGAGTGTCGGACACGATTCCGACACACAGTGGAAAACGGCCTTTTTCCCGGGAAAAAACGCCCATTCCAACTCCACATCCCGCAGGTTTATGCTATTGTATAGTGAATTCAGTTCCCATACTCAAACATCAATACGGGAGTCATCATGGCAGCGAAAAAGAAGACAACCAAGAAGAAGGCGGCGAAGAAGAAGACGGCCAAGAAAAAGGTCGCAAAGAAGAAGACCGCGAAGAAGGCCGCCGCCCCCGCCCGCGTCAAGGCCATCAAGGAGCCCATGACCAAGTCGGCGCTCTATGGCGAGCTGGCGGAGCGCACCGGTCTCAGCCGCAAGGAGATCACCCTGGTCTTCGACAGCCTGGCCGAGGTCATCAACGGCCATATCCGCCGCAACGCGGCCGGCATCTTCACCCTGCCGGGCCTGCTCAAGATCAAGGTGGTGCGCAAGCCGGCCACCCGCGCGCGCAAGGGCATCAATCCGTTCACCGGCGAGCCCACCATCTTCAAGGCCAAGCCGGCCCGCAACGTGGTCAAGATCCAGGCCCTCAAGGCCCTCAAGGAGATGGCCAAGTAGGTCCGGCCACCCGGCCGCGCAGTGCGCGGCCGGGGCCTTTCACCGCTGCGGTCACCGGCGTCAGAAGGACAGCCGGATCCCCACCGTCACGTTGTCGTCCAGCTCGTACTCACCCCCCAGCTCCAGGTCCACCGCCACCCGCTGGTAGCCCACGTACAGGGTGGACAGGGGAATGATCTGGTAGCCCACGCGCACGCCCCAGTCGATGAGCGCATCGATGTCGGAAAAGGCCAGCGGGTCGGGGGCATAGTACAGGTGTGCGGCGAACTCCAGGCCCGGGGCCGCGTTGGGACTGAAGCTGAGCTCACCCCCCAGGGCCAGGGCCGCAGCGCTGTCATCGCCGGCGTCGCCGGCATACAGGCGCAGCCCCAGCACCGCCAGCACCGGGGCGTCCAGATTCTCTCCCCGCACCTGCAGCCCGGCGTTGACGAGAAAATCGTCGGCATCGTTGAACAGGACGCCGCCGGCCCCCTCGAGACGGCCCAG
>JALUTW010000397.1 GCA_027021685.1 Chromatiales bacterium
TCGACATGATCGTGGACCGCCGCGACATGCGCGATCGCATCAGCAGCCTGCTCGCCATGCTGACAAAGCAGCCGTCACCGTGATTTTGTGGCAAGACCACAAAATCACGGTGACGGCTGTGCCGCTGGCCGCCGGGTTCCAGGGCCTGGGGTAAGCTGGCGCAAGGTGCGGTCGCAGTCGTGACGCACCAGGACCGGTCCGACGGGGCCTCGGGTTGAACATGCGTTTTGCCACCCTGCAGGAGTGGCTGGACTGGCAGGAGACCCTGCATCCCAGCCCCATGGACCTGGGCCTGGAGCGGGTGGCCGCGGTGCACGGGCGCCTGTTCGCCGCGCCGCTGCCGTGCCCGGTGATCACGGTGGCCGGCACCAACGGCAAGGGCTCCACCGTGGCCATGCTGGAGGCCATCCTGCGCGCGGCGGGCTACCGCACCGGCGCCTACACCTCGCCCCACCTGTTCCGCTACAACGAGCGCGTGCGCCTCGACGGCGAGCCTGCCGACGATGCCACGTTGTGCGAGGCCTTCGCCGCGGTGGACGCCGCGCGCGGCGACACCACGCTCACCTACTTCGAGTTCGGCACCCTGGCGGCGCTGTGGTGCTTCCACCAAGCCGCGCCCGAGGTGGTGATCCTGGAGGTGGGCATGGGCGGGCGCCTGGACGCGGTCAACGTGGTGGATCCCGACGTGGCGGTGATCACCACCGTGGACCTGGATCACGTGCAGTGGCTGGGCGGGGACCGCGACACCATCGCGGGCGAGAAGGCCGGCATCCTGCGCCCGGGGCGGCCGGCGGTGAGCAGCGACCCGGACACCGCCGCGGCCATCGTCGAGACCGCCGCCGCCCTGGGCGCACCGCTCCACCGCCTGGGCTCGGAATACCGGGTGCGGGAGCGGGACGACGGCGCCTGGGACTGGCTGGGCCCGGACGGGCGCGCGCGCCACGCCCTGCCGCTCCCGGCCCTGCGCGGCGCCCACCAGGTCCGCAACGCCGCCGGTGCCCTCATGGCCCTGGAGCTGCTGGCGCCGCGCCTGCCGCTGCCGCAGGCGGCGGTGCGCGAAGGGCTGCAGGCGGTACGCCTGCCCGGCCGGCTGCAGGTGGAGCCGGGCGCCCCCACGGTGGTCTACGACGTGGCCCACAATCCCCAGGCGGCCCGGACCCTGGCCGCGGCCCTGGCGGCCATGGGCGGCGGGCCGCTGCACGCGGTGCTGGCCATGTACGCCGACAAGGACATCCAGGGGGTCACGGCGCCGCTGCTGCCGCTGGTGGAGCACTGGCACCTGGCACCGCTGCCGCCGCCGCGCGGTGCCTCCGCCCGCACCCTGGCGCAGGTGCTGGCCGCGGCCGGGGCGCGGTGCAGCGAGCACGCCTCGGTGGCGGCCGCCCTGGCCGCGGCCCGGGCGGCGGTGCCGGCGCCGGGGCGGGTGGTGGTGTTCGGATCGTTTCAGACCGTGGAGGCCGCGGCTTCGTGAGGCTGGTATAATCCCGTTTTACCCCGGACAGGCGGTCGATGGCGGCAAAAGACAATCCCCTGCGGCAGCGGCTGGTGGGCGCAGTGGTGCTGGTGGCCCTGGCCGTCATCTTCATCCCCATGTTCCTGGGCGGCGGGCGCGAGGAGGAAGGCGCGCGGCCGGTGCCGCCCGAACCGCCGGAACTCACCGCAGGCGAACCCCTGGAGCTGGAGCACGTGGTGGAGGCGCCGCCGCCGCCCGAGGTCGTGCGCGTGCCGGTGGACGAGGACACCCCGGCCGCGGCGCTGCCGCCGAAGGACGCCGCCGGCAACGCGCCGGCCCCGCCGCCGGCGAAACCAGCTCCACCGCCGCCCGGCGCCCGCGCCTTCGCGGTGCAGGTGGGCAGCTTCCGCGAGCGCCGGCGGGCGCTGGCCCTGCGCGATAGCCTGCGCAAGGCGGGCTACGCCGCCTTCGTGGAGGCGGTCACGGCCAGGGGCCGCACCGTCTACCGGGTGCGCGTGGGTCCCGAGGTGAAGAAGACCGCGGCCCAGGCCCTGCGCAAGCGGCTGCTGGACAAGGGCCTGGTCAAGGAGGCCTGGGTGGTGGCCCATCCGTGAGGCGGACCCGCACATGATCTGGATCGACTATCTCATCATCGGCGTGATCCTGGTCTCCGCCTTCATCAGCCTGCTGCGCGGCTTCGTGCGCGAGGCCCTGTCGCTGGCGGGCTGGATCCTGGCCTTCTGGGTGGCCATCCGCTTCTCCGGGCGCTTCGCCGGCCTGCTGGAAAACAGCATCTCCGATTCCACCTTCCGCCTCATCACCGGTTTCGTGATCCTGTTCCTGCTCACGCTGGTGGCCACCATGGTGGTCAACTTCTTCGCTGCCCAGGTGATCCGGCGCACCGGGTTGACCCGGCTCGACCGCGCCATCGGCATGATGTTCGGGTTCCTGCGCGGGGTGGTGCTGGTGGCGGTGCTGGTGCTGCTGGCGGGGCTCACCCCGCTGCCGTCGCAGCCGTGGTGGAAGCAGTCGCTGATGCTGGGGCAGTTCCAGGGCATCGCGGTGTGGCTGCGCGACCTGCTGCCGGCCGACGTGGGCAGAAACTTCAGATACTGAGTCGATCAACGCAAAGAATACAGAGCGCAGGGGATGGAAAAGACGGTTCCTTCTCCCTCCGGGAGAGGGGCAGGGTGAGGGGACGAAGAACCCCGTGGAGCTGCATGGGATGCGAGGTTCAAGGTGCCGCCGGGGCAAGCCACGCGGTTCCCTCTCCCCCCGGGAGAGGGACAGGGTGAGGGGATGGTTCTTCTGGTCGACGCACAGGCGGCGCTGGGAATGCACAGGACAGTGATGTATCGAAGAGAGCACCACGGTTCGAGGCAGAGCCCCAGCGGAAGGGCCGGGATGCAGCCTGACGGACTGTCGCGGCGGCGGCCGGGCAGGGATCCGTGGGGCAGGTAACGAGGGCAGGGCCATGTGCGGAATCATCGGTCTGGTGAGCAGGGCGCCGGTCAACCAGGCGCTGTACGACGGGCTGCTGGTGCTGCAGCACCGGGGCCAGGATGCCGCCGGCATCGTCACCTGCCACGACGGGCGCATGTTCATGCGCAAGGCGCCGGGCCTGGTGCGCGACGTGTTCCACACCCGGCACATGCTGCGCCTCAAGGGCGACATGGGCATCGGCCACGTGCGCTATCCCACCGCCGGCACCACCTCGTCGGCCGAGGCGCAGCCGTTCTACGTCAACTCGCCCTTCGGCATCGCCCTGGCCCACAACGGCAACCTCACCAACGCCGAGGCCCTCAAGCGCGACCTGTTCCTGGAGGACCGGCGCCACATCAACACCGACTCGGACTCCGAGGTGCTGCTCAACGTCCTGGCCCACGAGCTGCATGCCACCGGCAAGCTCAGGCTGGAGCCGAAGGACATCTTCACCGCCGTGGCCGGGGTGCACCGGCGGTGCCGCGGGGCCTATGCGGTGGTGGCCATGATCACCGACCTGGGCGTGCTCGCCTTCCGCGATCCCCACGGCATCCGGCCGCTGGTCTACGGCCGGCGCGAGACCTCCGCCGGCACCGAGTACATGGTGGCCTCCGAGAGCGTGGCCCTGTCGGCCCTGGGCTTCGAGCTGGTGCGCGACGTGGCCCCTGGCGAGGCGGTCTTCATCCACAAGTCCGGCGAGATCTTTACCCAGGTCTGCGCGGAGGAGACCGAGTTGTGCCCGTGCATCTTCGAGCACGTCTACTTCGCCCGGCCCGACTCCTTCATGGAGGGCATCTCCATCTACAACTCGCGGGTCAACATGGGCGAGTTCCTGGCACGCAAGATCCAGCGGGTGTTCCCGGACCACGACATCGACGTGGTGATCCCCATTCCCGAGTCCAGTCTGACCTCGGCCCTGCAACTTGCCGACACCCTGGGCATCGCCTACCGCGCCGGCTTCGTCAAGAACCGCTACATCGGCCGCACCTTCATCATGCCGGGTCAGACCCAGCGGCGGAAGTCGGTGCGCCAGAAACTCAACGCCATCGACGTGGAGTTCCAGGGCAAGAACGTGCTGCTGGTGGACGACTCCATCGTCCGTGGCACCACCTCGCAGCAGATCATCCAGATGGCGCGGGATGCCGGGGCGCGCAAGGTCTACTTCGCCTCGGCCGCGCCGCCCATCCGCTATCCCAACGTCTACGGCATCGACATGCCCGCCGCTTCCGAGCTCATCGCCCACGGCCGGGACGAGGACGAGGTGTGCCGCGCCATCGGCGCCGACTGGCTGGTGTACCAGGACCTGGACGACCTCGTCGAGGCGGTGCGCCGGGGCAACCCCGGGGTGGAGCGTTTCGAGACCTCGGTCTTCGACGGCCGCTACGTCACCGGCGACATCACCGCGGACTACCTGCAGCACCTGGAAGACCAGCGCAACGACGAAGCCAAGCAGCGCCGCCGCGCCGAGGCGGAGAACGAGGTCATCGAGATCCACAACAATCTATGAGGGTGCTAGGTGCTGGGGGCTGGGTGCTAGGTGCTGGGTGCCGGGGGAACGGGGCGAGGGTTGACAGGGCCGCGGGGGTGCCCTAGGCTTCGGAACACAGACGGCGCCGATTTGAACTCAGCTTGCGGGCGCCTTACAAATGCAGCTAAAGCGAGGGGCAACCTGCTTTAGCGATCGCTGAGGCGGGTTTTTTTGTGCCCGCCGTCCGGGCTCAGGAGGGCAGACATGCACGACCAGTGGCGTTTCGACACCCGTGCGGTGCGCGCGGGCCAGCACCGCACCGGCGAGGGCGAGCACAGCGAGCCCATCTTCACCACCTCCAGCTACGTGTTCGGCTCCGCCGCCGAGGCTGCTGCCCGCTTCGCCGGCGAGGCCCCGGGCAACATCTACTCGCGTTTCACCAATCCCACCGTGCGCGCCTTCGAGGAGCGGCTGGCGGCGCTGGAAGGGGGCGAGTGCGCCGTGGCCACCGGGTCCGGCATGGCCGCCATCCTCAGCACCTGCCTGGGGTTGCTGGCGGCCGGCGATCACATCGTGGCCTCCCGGTCCATCTTCGGCTCCACCGTGGTCCTGTTCAACAAGTACTTGGCCCGCTGCGGCATCGAGACCACCTTCGTGCCCCTCACGGACCCGGAGGCCTGGGCCGCGGCCATCCGCCCGCAGACCCGGCTGCTGTTTCTGGAGACTCCCTCCAACCCGCTGGGCGAGGTGGCGGACATCGCGGCCCTGGCGGAGCTGGCTCATGCCCACGATGCCCTGCTGGTGGTGGACAACGTGTTCTGCACCCCGGCCCTGCAGCGGCCCCTGGCCCTGGGCGCGGACATCGTGGTTCACTCCGCCACCAAGTACCTGGACGGCCAGGGCCGCTGCGTGGGCGGCGCGGTGGTGGGCGATGCCAGGCGGGTGGGCGAGGAGGTGTTCGGCTTCCTGCGCACCGCCGGGCCCAGCCTCAGCCCGTTCAACGCCTGGGTGTTCCTCAAGGGCCTGGAGACCCTGGCCCTGCGCATGGAGCGCCACAGCGCCAGCGCCCTGGCGCTGGCCCGCTGGCTGCAGGAGCAGCCGGGCGTGACCCGCGTGTTCTACCCGGGGCTGCCGGACCACCCGCAGCATGCGCTGGCCGCGCGCCAGCAGTCGGCATTCGGCGGCGTTCTGGCCTTCGAGGTGGCCGGCGGGCGCGAGGCGGCGTGGCGGATCATCGACTCCACCCGGCTGCTGTCCATCACCGCCAACCTGGGTGACGCCAGGTCCACCATCACCCACCCGGCCACCACCACCCACGGCCGCCTCACCGACGCGGAGCGGGCCGAGGCCGGGATCGGTGACGGGCTCATCCGCATCAGCGTGGGGTTGGAGGACGTGGCCGATATCCAGGACGACCTGGCCCGAGGCCTGGGCGCCATCTGAACTTCCAGGCCCCCTGGATGCGACCGCGCGGCGGTCGCACCGGGGCCGCGGCCTGCCATGGGACGGTGCGACGGCTGCGCCGTCACACCCTGTGCAACTCCTGCAGACAAAAATGTGGTGCAGGAGCGGCCCCATTCAGAGGACAGAGGACGGAGGGCAGAGGCCAGAACGGGTGCAGGAGCGGCCCCATTCAGAGGAAAGAGGACGGAAGACAGAGGCCAAAACGGGTGCAGGATCAGTTCTGGCTGCGAAGGGGACTTCGCTGTACGTGATGCAAACGCGGAGGCGCGGAGACGCAGAGGGACCGCAGGGTGCGATCGCGCAGCGACCCCACCGGGTTCCTGGCCGCGGATCGTCTTCTCTCTGCGCCCTTTGCGCCTCTGCGTCTCTGCGTTGAAGGTTTTTTGCTGCGCGAGGGATGACCGCCGCGTTTGGGATTCGCGCCGGGGCGGCGCTCCTGCAAACGGAATCCATGTGTAGGAGCGGCCCCCTGGCCGCGAACTCAGTCGGCGTGGCTGCGGAGCCGCCGGATGAGGGCGGCGGTGTCGGGGTTGAGGGGCAGGGCGGCGAGTTCGGCGTCACTGAACCAGCCGGCATCGGCGGCGTCGGAGCCGGCGCGCGGTTCGCCCCCGAGGTATTCGGCGGCGAGATCGATGACCACGTAGTGGCGCGTGACGCGGCCCTTGCCGTCGCGTTCCACGAGGTCGAAGGCATGCACGGGATCGCCGGCGCGGATGCGCACGCCGGTCTCCTCGAGGCTCTCGCGCTCGGCCGCGGCCTGCAGGGTCTCGCCCCAGCGTACCCTGCCGCCGGGAATGGCCCACAGCCCGGCGTGGGGCGGCCGCGCCCGCTTCACCAGCAGGATGCGGCCGTCGCGGCGCACCACCGCGCCCACACCCACCACCGGCCTCGCGTTCCCGTCCATGGGGCCCCATTGTGGAGCGCGGAGCTCCGGCGATCCAGTGCGGGACGTCCGGTCTCCGGCGGGATGCCGAAAGAGAGGGCCGTCCCGGCCTTTGTCAACGCGCCGGATCGAGGCCGTGTACGCCTTGGATGGCGGGCGGGATTTCCCCGCCGCAGGCTTTTTTCAACGGCCTGTCAGTGGCTGCGGCGCTCGCGCAGGACGCGATAGTTGCGCCGGCGGTTGAGCAGCACGATGCCGGTGACGCCCAGCAGTGCA
>JALUTW010000398.1 GCA_027021685.1 Chromatiales bacterium
GCGCGGCGCAGGGCGTCGGCCTCGCCGGCGGAGAAGCCCGCCGCCACCATGGCCAGCTTGATCACCTGTTCCTGGAAGATGGGCACGCCCAGGGTGCGCTCCAGCACGCCGCGCACCGCCTCGCTGGGGTAGGTCACCGGCTCCAGGCCCTGGCGCCGGCGCAGGTAGGGATGGACCATGTCGCCCTGGATGGGACCGGGACGGACGATGGCCACCTCGATGACCAGGTCGTAGAAGCAGGCGGGCTTCAGCCGCGGCAGCATGCTCATCTGCGCGCGCGATTCGATCTGGAACACGCCCACGGTATCGGCGCGCTGGATCATGGCATACACGTCCGGGGCCTCGGCCGGCACACTGGCGAGATCCAGCCTGCGGCCGCGGTGTCGTGCGACGAGATCGAAGGCGCGGCGAATGACGCTCAGCATCCCCAGCCCGAGGCAGTCCACCTTGAGCAGGCCCAGGGCGTCGATGTCGTCCTTGTCCCACTGGATCACCGTGCGCCCGGCCATGGCGGCGTTTTCCACCGGCACCAGCTCGGCCAGGCTGCGGCGGGCGATGACGAAACCGCCCACATGCTGGGACAGGTGGCGCGGAAAGCCCACCAGCTCCCGCGCCAGCGCCAGCAGGCTGCGCACCCGCGGCTGGTCCGGGTTCAGCCCCGCCTCGCGCAACTGGCGGGACGTGATGTCCGGCTCCCACCAGGCCACGCCCGCGGCCAGGCGGTCCACCTGTTCCCGGCTGAAGCCCAGGGCCTTGCCGGCGTCGCGCAGGGCGCTCCGGCGCCGGTAGCGGATCACGGTGGCGGCCAGGGCGGCGCGGTGGCGGCCGTACTTGCCATATATATATTGGAGTACCTCCTCCCGGCGCTCGTGCTCGAAGTCCACGTCGATGTCCGGCGGTTCCCGGCGCTCGCGGGAGACGAAGCGCTCGAACAGCATCTCCATGCGCGAGGGATCCACCGAGGTGATGCCCAGGCAATAGCACACCGCCGAGTTGGCGGCCGAGCCCCGGCCCTGGCACAGGATGCCGCGGCTGCGGGCGAAGCGCACGATGTCGTGCACGGTGAGAAAGTAGGGTTCGTAGCGCAGCTCCCCGATGATGCGCAGCTCGTGTTCCACCTGCGCGCGCACCTTCGCCGGCGCGCCGTCCGGCCAGCGCGCCCGCATGCCCTCGAAGGTGAGCCGGCGCAGCCAGCTTGCCGGCGTCTCGCCGTCGGGCACGATCTCCTCCGGGTACTCGTAGCGCAGGCTGTCCAGGTCGAAGCGGCAGCGTTCACCGATGCGCACGCTCTCGGCCAGCCAGGCCGGCTCGAACAGGCGGGCCAGCACCTCGCGCGGGCGCAGGTGGGCCTCGCCGTTGGGGGCGAGGGCAAAGCCGGCGGCATCCACCGTGGTGTGCAGGCGGATGGCGGTGACGAGATCGAGCAGCGGCTTGCGCTCGCGCACGTGCATGACGGCGCCGCCGCAGGCCACCAGCGGCAGGCCGCCGGCGCGGGCCAGGCGGCGGGCGTGTTCCATGCGTTGGTGGTCATCGGCCAGCAGGTGGCGGTGGACACCGATCCAGGCGCGGCCGGGGAAGACGTGGGCCAGCCAGCGGGCGGCGATGGCGTCGTGATCGCCGCCGCCCGGGATCAGGATGGCCAGGCAGCCGGGCAGGCCGCCGTCGAGATCGCCCCGGCCCAGGCGGTACTGTCCCTTGGCCGTGCGCCGCCGGCCGGTGGTGATGAGCCGGCACAGGTGGCCGTAGCCGTTACGGTCTTCGGCCAGCAGTACCAGGCGGGCGCCGTCATCGAGCCGCACCTCGGTGCCGGTGATGAGCTTGAGGCCGTGTTCCTTCGCCGCCAGGTGCGCGCGCACGATGCCGGCCACCGAGCACTCGTCGGTGAGGGCCAGTGCGCAGTAGCCCAGCGCCGCCGCCCGCGCCACCAGCTCCTCCGGGTGCGAGGCCCCGCGCAGGAAGCTGAAATTGCTGATGCAGTGCAGCTCGGCGTAGGCTGGTGTGTCGTTGCGGTGATTCAGGTTCATTGCCCGTTTCTTGATCCCCTCACCCTGACCCTCTCCCGGAGGGAGAGGGGACCGTCTTTTCGTGTCCAGCGGGGGTTCGATGCCGCGACCGGTTTTTTCTGTCCTGGAGTTACCCTGCAATGCGGGGGCCAGGGGCTATCGCCCCTGCTTGTTCCTTGTTCTCACTCCTTGTCCCTTGACCCTCGTCCCTGCGCCGAAGGCGCCCTTGGGGGAGAGGGTTGGGGTGAGGGGGTCAGAAGTCGTGACGGTTCAAGGTCGAAGCAATCGTTTCCAGTACCTCCGGCAGTGAACCGAGAATTTCATGGTTCCAGAACCTCAGAACACAGTATCCCCGTGCTTTCAGCCATTGTGACCGTTTTTCGTCATACCCTCTTTGCTCCACATGCTGGCCACCATCTGCTTCAACAACAAGCCTTGCCTCGATGCAGGCAAAGTCCACGATATAGGGCCCCATGATCACCTGCCGGCGGAACTTATATCCGAGCATCCGCCTGTTGCGCAGGTGCTGCCACATCAGCCGTTCGGCATCGGTCATGCTGTGCCGCAGCCGGCGGGCGCGGGCTTTAAGCACGTCCTCCATGTGTGTCCTCCCGGGTTTGATTCCCTCGCCCCGGCCCCCTCCCGGAGGGAAAGGGGAATGCCTTTTCAGGTGCGGTGGTGGCTCGCAGCAGGTGGCAAGATCATTGCCACTGCATTTCCCCCTCTCCCCCTTGGGGGAGAGGGTTGGGGTGAGGGGGATCAATTCCGGCTCCAGGCCTGGTACCTGTTTTTTCACCATTACTCTGTTCCCTCCTGGAGAGAGGGCGCTGTTTCACCATACGATGCTTCTGTCCTTCGTCTTCTGATGCGACCACCGGCCGCTCACCCGAACAGCCCGTGCAGAAACCATCGCGGCGGCGTGTGCGGCTCGCGGTAGATCCACAGCCGCCGCCGCTGGAGATCCTCGGCCACGAAGTAGTCACGCTGCACGGCATGCCCGTCCCACCATCCGGCCTCGATGCGCTCGGGGCCGGCCAGCAGGCGCAGGCGCCCGTCGTGCCACGGGGTGCCCGCCCGCACGGCCAGCGGTTGCGGCTCCTCCAGCAGCCACAGCGGGCGGTGGCGGAAGTGGGGCGCGTGCAGCTCGCCGCCGCCGTCGCGCCAGGCCCGTTCGGGCCGGTGGTCCGCCGCCGGCGCCGGTGCCAGCAGGGCGTCGCCGCCCAGGCGTGCGGCCAGCCGCGCCAGCAGATGCCGCCATTCCCGGTCGCGGGCGGCGGCGCCCGGAAACAGCTCGTCGCTCTGCGGTGCCAGGGGCGGCAGATGGTCGGCGCGCAGCCCCAGCGCGTGCACCGGTGCCGGCAGCGCGTGGTGTTCCAGCCGCGCGCGCACCAGTTCCTGCAGGGCATCGGCATCGCGGGTGAGGGTGCCGCAGGTGAGCGGCAGCCGCTCGCGGCCGCGTTCATGCTCCAGTTCCAGTTGGAGTGCATCGATCCCGGTGCCGGTGGCGCGCAGCCGTCCGGCCAGTTCCTCCAGCAGGCGGCGGGCGGCGAACACCAGCGCGGCGCTGTCGGTGGCCGCGGCCGGCAGCTCCAGCCGCCCGCGGTAGCGGGGCGGCGGCCGCCACGGCGGCTGCGGATCCGGCACCCGGCCCAGGGCGCGGTCCAGCAATGCCGGCAGCTCCGGGCCCAGGCGGCGGGCGAGCCCGGCGCGGGGCAGGCGCAGGCAGTCGCCCACGGTGGCCACGCCCATGCTCGCCAGCGCCCCGGCGGTGTCAGGTGCCAGCTCCAGCGCCGCCAGCGGCAGCGGGCGCAGGGCCGCGGCCAGTGCCCCCGTGTCGCGAATTACCTCCTGGCGCCCGGCCCGGCACAGCATCCACGCCGCGGCGGGCACCGGCGCCGCCGCCAGGTACGCGCGCACACCCAGCCGGGCGAGGCCGTGGCGGACCTTGCGCAGCGCGGCCTCCAGCCCGCCCAGCAGGCGCAGGCTGCCGCCCATCTCCAGCAGCAGGCCGTCGGATCCGCGCAGGCTCACCTGGGAGGTGAGGCCCAGCGCCCAGCCGGCAAGATTTTCCAGCGCCTCCCGTTCGGCGGCGGGCCGGCGGGCATGGGTGTGCAGGCGGGGACAGACGCCCAGGGCCGCGGCCAGGGGCATGCCCGGTATCACGCCGACGGCGCGGGCGGCGGCGTTGCACTGGTGGACGCGGGGCAGGGCGGCGTCCTCGTATATCGCGTGGGGCTCGCGATGGGTCCCCGGCATGCCGCGCAGGACGAGGTCCAGCGCCAGGCGGTGGAACCTAAGCGCGAACCACAGCATGGCCGGGGGCAAGGCGCAGGGTACGGCGGCCCCAGCCGCCGCGCCGCTTGAGGATCTCCACCTCCAGTCCACCCGCCACCGGGTGCAGGGCCAGGCGCAGCGCCGCCGGCGAGTGCTGGCGCGCGCAGGTGGCGGGCCGCAGCAGGACGGCCAGCGCCTCGCCCGCCTCGGCCGCGAGCTGCAGCCGCCGCAGGCGGCGGAGGGAAGCCTGCCTCATCCAGCCCAGCACCGCCCCGCACACGCCGCTCTTGAGGGCCTGTTCCATGGCCCACCAGCAGCCGGCGGCATCGGCGGTGCGCACCACCCGCAGGGCGCCGGACGGGATCCCGGCCGCGGCCAGCGCGGGAGCATAGGGCAGATACGGCGGCGCCACCCACAGCAGGCGGCGGCCGTCTTCGGCCAGCCGCGCCAGTGCCGGCAGCAGCAGGCTCACCTCGCCCACCCCCGCGGCAGGCAGCAGCAGCTCGGTGAGGCAGCCCAGCGGCCAGCCGCCCAGCTCGGCATCCAGCCCCGGGTGGCCGCTGGCCACGGTGCCGCCCCGGAAGCGGGGGGAGGGCGACCCCCCGCGCCAGATGTCGGCGCGCTCCAGCAGGGCGGCGGTGTTCATGGCTGCAGGCCGCTGCGCAACACCCCCACGCCGATGCCTTCCACCGCCAGGGACTGGCGGCGCAGGTCCACGCGGATGGGCTCGTAGTCGGGGTTCTCCGGGAGCAGGTGGACGATGTTGCCGCGGCGGCGCCAGCGCTTGACGGTGACCTCGTCCTCCAGCCGCGCCACCACGATCTGGCCGTTTTCCGCCACCGGCGTACGGTGCACCGCCAGCAGGTCGCCGTCGAGGATGCCGGCCCCGCGCATGCTGTCACCCCGTACCCGCAGCAGGTAATGGGCGCGCGGGGAGAACAGGTCCGGGTCCAGGCGGTGGTGGTCCTCCACGTGCTCCGCGGCCAGGATGGGCGCACCCGCCGCCACCCGGCCCACCACCGGCAGGCCGTCGGCCACCAGGCGGATGCCGCGCGAGGCGCCCGGCACCAGCTCGATGGCGCCCTTGCGGGCCAGGGCCCGCAGGTGCCCCTCGGCCGCGTTGGGCGAGGCGAAGCCCAGGGCGGCGGCGATTTCCGCCCGCGTGGGCGGCAGCCCGGTGGCCGCCACCGTCTCGCGAATGAAGTCCAGGATGCGGCGCTGGCGCGGTGTGAGTTCCTGCATGTTCCGGCCCTGGGTGGATGGATGACCAGTAGTGTAAATATATACACCATCCGGGGAAAGAGCGCCAGTCCGAACGGGGCACGTCCCGGCGCCGTGGCGCACCGGCCCGGCGTTGGCTAATATGATTCAGACGGGCAGGGGTTGCGGCGGTGGCCGGCAGGGAGGCGTTTTTCACACAGGGAACGTGTGTTATGAAGACCACGTCGTATTTTGAATCGATACGGACGAGGCCGGATCGAGCCATCATCCGCGAAGCCTGGATTATGCAGGTCGTGGAGTCACCAGAAAGAGAATTAGTGCAGGACGACGGCCGGATCCGGCGCTGGGCCAGAATAGACGAGGCTGGTGGCAGATACCTTCGTGTGGTTTTGCTGCCCGATGGCCAGACCGTCCACAACGCATTTTTCGATCGAGGATACAAGCCATGAAAGTGAAATACTTCGAGGATACGGACACCCTCTACATCGAATTCCGCGACACGGACATTGTCGAATCCCGGGACCTGGACGAGAACACCGTTCTCGATCTCGACGCCGACGGCAACATCTGCGCCATCACCTTCGAGCACGCCAGCCGGCGCACCGACGTGACCCGCCTCACCGTCGAAGGCATCGCCGCCTGAATTCAGCCCACCTCCTTCCTCGCAGAAAAGGATCGGAGGAGGACGACCTGGGCATTTTTACTCTGACAGGATCAAGCCATCCAGTGGGAACTGTACCCCCCACCATCTGCCCCCTTTGAGAGAGAGGGCCGGGGCGAGGAGGCGGTGCATCCCTCTACGGTTCCACCGCCGCCAGATCCTCCAGCGGGCTGCGCACGCCGCGCCCGCCGCGGTTGAGCACATGGGTGTAGATCATGGTCGTGCTCACATCCTTGTGTCCCAGCAGCTCCTGCACGGTGCGAATGTCGTAGCCGCCCTCCAGCAGATGCGTCGCAAACGAGTGGCGCAGGGTGTGGCAGGTCACGCGCTTGCCGATGCCGGCCTCCCGCGCCGCCTGGCGTACCGCCTTTTGTAGCACACTCTCGTGCAGATGATGGCGCCGCCGTGCACCCGTGCGCGGATCAACACCGATGCCGCAGACTTCCACCCGTCCCAATCGATGACGCCCGCCGCCGGTGCGCGGGCCGCCACCAGCAGCACGCGAACCGCGTCCACTGCCTGGCGGAATTGCCAGGCCTTGAGTGGCGGCACGCGGCGGCCCAATTCGGCAAGATAACGCTCCACGTCCGCCGCCGAATGCCGGGACGGCGGCGCGTGCGAGACGGCCTTCAGATACTGCTCGGCGCGGCGGACCAGCCAGTACCGCTGACGATCGCCGACTGGCAATTTATTGATTCGTGAAAGGAAATCCTGAAGAAGCGAAGGCGGGAAAACGCCCGTTCCCTGGTGCTTGTGCATGGCAGAGTCCCTTCTGCATTTGCCGGATTTGAGAGCGTTGTCTAGTATAAATTTCGAGCAGCCGGTGTCAATTATGTGGCCGGATTATCA